>NZ_JBEZKL010000027.1:0-69888 GCF_040704695.1 Streptomyces sp. NPDC048411 | reverse complement strand
GTGTCGCAGGTCATGTGGCGGAGCCACCTGTCCTGCGGCGCCGTGCGGCGAGCGTGCGTGCCGGGCGTCGGGGCGCAGGCGGGGAACTCAGAACACGCCCTAGGCCAGTTGCCGCAGCCTTCCGCCTCCTTTCCCGATCACCGGACCGAGGCGGGAAGAGGGTTGAGCGGTGTCCTCGCACCGGGCCGCCCCCGCGGTCCCGATGGTCCCCGGCCGCTCCCACTGTCCCCGCCTCCCGTGCCGCGCAGCCGCCGGTCACGGGAGGCGGGGGCGTACGGGGCCGGGGCCCCGCGGTCCGGCACGCCGTTCCCGCTCTGGGCCGGCTGCGGCGCCGTACGCCTCCTCGGGCTGTCGTCGTGCGCCCGCCGGCGACGGACGGAACAGTCCTCAGCCCAGCGCCAGCAGCACCACCAGCAGCACAGCCCCCGCGACCGACGGCGCGATCACCTCGTACGCCCACCGCACGACGACCGCCTCGGCGCCACCCGCACCGCCCCCACCCTGCTCAGCCATCTCGCGCAGATCCGCCACCGTCTGATCGGCCGCAGCCATCCGCGCCTTCGTGTCCCGCACATCCGCATGCACCGACGTCCGCCGGTACGGGTCGTCCTGCGACTGACGCGACTGCTGCCGTGCCGCCTTCTTGCGCTGCCGCAGCGACACCGGTACCGCCCACAGCTGGTACTTCGCGCCGTCCTGGGTGAACAGTTCGGTGGAGTACCCGGCCCGCACATCCGCGACCGCCGCCCACGGCGCCGTGATCGTCCGGAACGGGTTGCGGATCCGGATCCGCTCCTTGTTCACCGACACGACCGGTCGCAGCGTGAACGCGACGATCAGCGGCACAGCCGTCAGCAGCCCGGCCAGGGCCAGCCACGGCGTCCGCCCGTCACCCCTGATCAGGGCATCCACGCCGAGCCAGCCGACCAGCAGGAGCAGCAGGACACCGCCCGCCATCCCGGCGGGCGACCGGAAGGTCCGGTCGGCGTAGGTCGGCTCTGCGGGAGGTGTGGGGCTCGTCATATGGCCGATTCTGCCTGACGTGCACAAGCCCCGCCGGAGCGGCCACCCCGCATCCGAACGGCACCGCACCCCCACTCCGGTGCCCCCTCCCCCCTGTACAGGCTGCTACGCGCGTAGATATGCTCCCCTGGTGACCATGCCCACCACTGCACCCGCATTCTCCGACGCCACCGCGTCCGACGGTGCGCTGCGCCGCTTCCTGCACGGGCTGCCCGGCGTCGACGCCGTCGGCCTCGAAGCGCGCGCTGCGTCTCTCGGAACCCGTTCGATCAAGACGACGGCCAAGGCGTACGCCATCGACCTCGCCATCTCGATGATCGACCTGACGACGCTGGAAGGCGCGGACACCCCGGGCAAGGTCCGGGCTCTCGCCGCCAAGGCCGTCAACCCCGACCCGACCGACCGGACGACCCCGCGCACCGCCGCGGTCTGCGTCTATCCCGACATGGTGGCGACGGCCGCCGCCGCGCTGGCCGGTTCCGGCGTGAAGGTGGCGTCCGTCGCGACGGCCTTCCCCGCCGGGCGCGCCGCGCTCGACGTGAAGCTCGCGGACGTCCGCGACGCCGTGGCCGCCGGGGCCGACGAGATCGACATGGTGATCGACCGGGGCGCCTTCCTCTCCGGCCACTACCTCAAGGTGTACGAGGAGATCCTCGCCGTGAAGGCCGAGTGCGCCCGTGCCGACGGTACCGACGCCCGCCTCAAGGTCATCTTCGAGACCGGTGAGCTGTCTACCTACGACAACATCCGCCGCGCCTCCTGGCTCGGCATGCTGGCGGGCGCGGACTTCATCAAGACATCGACCGGGAAGGTGGGGACCAACGCCACGCCCGCGAACACCCTGCTGATGCTGGAGGCCGTGCGCGACTTCCGGGAGCAGACTGGGGTGCAGATCGGTGTGAAGCCCGCCGGCGGCATCCGCACCTCCAAGGACGCGATCAAGTTCCTCGTCCTGGTCAACGAGACCGCCGGCGAGGACTGGCTGGACAACCACTGGTTCCGCTTCGGCGCGTCGAGCCTGCTCAACGACCTGCTGATGCAGCGCCAGAAGCTGGCCACGGGCCGCTACTCCGGCCCCGACTACGTGACGGTGGACTGATCCCCATGGCATCTGCATTCGAATACGCCCCCGCCCCCGAGTCGCGCTCGGTCGTCGATATCGCGCCCTCGTACGGCCTCTTCATCGACGGCGAGTTCACTGACGCGGCCGACGGCAAGGTCTTCAAGACGGTCTCGCCGAGCAGCGAAGAGGTGCTCTCCGAGGTCGCGCAGGCCGGCGCCGCGGACGTCGACCGGGCCGTGAAGGCGGCCCGCAAGGCATTCGAGAAGTGGTCGGCACTGCCGGGCTCCGAGCGCGCCAAGTACCTCTTCCGGATCGCCCGGATCATTCAGGAGCGCTCCCGCGAGCTCGCCGTTCTCGAAACCCTCGACAACGGCAAGCCGATCAAGGAGACCCGCGACGCGGACCTCCCGCTGGTCGCGGCGCACTTCTTCTACTACGCGGGCTGGGCCGACAAGCTGGACCACGCGGGCTTCGGCGCGAACCCGCGCCCGCTCGGTGTCGCGGGCCAGATCATCCCGTGGAACTTCCCGCTGCTCATGCTGGCGTGGAAAATCGCCCCGGCGCTCGCCACCGGCAACACCGTGGTCCTGAAGCCCGCCGAGACGACCCCGCTCTCCGCGCTCTTCTTCGCGGACATCTGCCGCCAGGCGGGGCTGCCGAAGGGTGTCGTGAACATCCTCACCGGGTACGGCGACGCGGGCGCGGCCCTCGTCGAGCACCCGGACGTCAACAAGGTCGCCTTCACCGGCTCGACCGCGGTCGGCAAGGCCATCGCCCGCCAGATCGCGGGCACCGACAAGAAGGTCACCCTGGAGCTGGGTGGCAAGGGCGCCAACATCGTCTTCGACGACGCCCCGATCGACCAGGCCGTCGAGGGTGTCGTCACCGGCATCTTCTTCAACCAGGGGCAGGTCTGCTGCGCGGGCTCGCGCCTCCTCGTACAGGAGTCGATCCAGGACGAGCTGCTGGACTCCCTGAAGCGCCGGCTGTCCACGCTGCGCCTCGGCGACCCGCTGGACAAGAACACCGACATCGGTGCGATCAACTCCGCGGAGCAGCTGTCCCGGATCACGGCACTGGTCGAGACGGGCGAGGCGGAGGGCGCCGAGCGCTGGTCCGCCCCGTGCGAACTCCCGTCCTCCGGCTACTGGTTCGCCCCCACGCTGTTCACGAACGTCACCCAGGCGCACACGGTCGCCCGCGACGAGATCTTCGGCCCGGTGCTCTCCGTCCTGTCGTTCCGTACGCCGGACGAGGCGGTGGCCAAGGCCAACAACAGCCAGTACGGCCTGTCGGCCGGCATCTGGACGGAGAAGGGCTCCCGCATCCTCGCGGTGGCGAGCAAGCTCCGGGCGGGCGTCGTCTGGGCCAACACGTTCAACAAGTTCGACCCGACCTCGCCGTTCGGCGGATACAAGGAGTCGGGCTTCGGCCGCGAAGGCGGCCGTCACGGCCTGGAGGCGTACCTCGATGTCCGATAACCGTCTGAGCGTCTTCAAGACCTACAAGCTGTACGTCGGGGGCAAGTTCCCCCGCTCCGAGAGCGGCCGGGTGTACGAGGTGACGGCGAAGGCATCTGCCGCTGACGCGGCGGGCAAGGGCAGGTGGCTGGCGAACGCCCCGCAGTCCTCCCGCAAGGACGCACGGGACGCGGTCGTGGCCGCCCGCAAGGCGTTCGGCGGCTGGTCGGGCGCGACGGCGTACAACCGCGGCCAGGTCCTCTACCGCATCGCGGAGATGCTGGAGGGCCGCAAGGGCCAGTTCGTACGGGAAGTGGCGGACGCGGAGGGGCTGTCGAAGTCCAAGGCGGCGGCCGTCGTGGACGCGGCGATCGACCGCTGGGTCTGGTACGCGGGCTGGACCGACAAGATCGGCCAGATCGTGGGCGGGGCGAACCCGGTCGCGGGCCCGTTCTTCAACCTGTCCACGCCTGAGCCGACGGGCGTGGTCGCGGTCGTCGCGCCGCAGAAGTCGTCGTTCCTGGGCCTGGTCTCCGTCGTCGCGCCGGTGATCGCGACCGGCAACACGGCGGTCGTCATCGCGTCCGCCGACGCCCCGCTCCCGGCGCTGTCCCTGGGCGAGGTGCTGGCCACCTCCGACCTGCCGGGCGGTGTGGTGAACATCCTGTCCGGGAAGACGGCGGAGCTCGCGACCCCGCTCGCATCCCACCAGGACGTGAACGCGATCGATCTCACGGGCGCCGACGCCGGTCTGGCGAAGGAGCTGGAGATCGCGGCAGCGGACAACCTGAAGCGCGTTCTCCGCCCAACGGTCTCCCGCCACCACCCCGAGAAGGAAGCGCAGGACGCCGCTCATCCACAGGCTGTGGACGGAAACGACTGGTCGGCCGACCCGGGCACGGACCGCCTGACGGCGTTCCTGGAGACCAAGACGGTCTGGCACCCCACGGGTGCGCTCGGCACCTCGGGTTCGTCCTACTGACCGACAGGGCTGCGGCCCGCCCCTCCGGCAACACCGCGGAGGGGCGGGCCGCAGCCCTGTGCGCCGGGATCAGCCGCGCACCGGCCCGGTCACCTGCCCACCGACGGCAGGTCGTTCAGCCCACCACCGCCGCTCAGCGGGTCGGTGACGGTGCCCGTGGTGACCGGCTTGAAGTCGGCGATCTGCGTCCCCACCCTGTTGCTCAGCGGGTCCACACCCGTCTTGGCCAGCGGGTCGAGCTGAAGGTTCGTGACCGGAGAGACCCCGTGTCCGAGCGCCCCGGTCACCGCGCCCCCGGTCGCCCCGCCGACCGCGTCGACGCTGCTGTCGGCGCCCGGGGCCGGAGCGATGGGCAGCGGCGCCGCCTGGGCCGCCGCACCCCCCGCGCCGAGCGCGGCGCCCACCGCGGTGACGGTCAGACCTGCGCGCAGCAGCGCGCGGCGCCGGGACCTGGACAGTGCATGTCGTGCCATGGAGTTCCCACCTGATCGGTACCGATCGAGTAATCATCTGCATGCGTAGAGTAGTTGAGGTGTGATGCTGGATACCAACACGGGCACCGGGGGATCCCCTGCGCGGGTCAATGCCTCACACTCGTGTCCTGTGAGTTCCCAACCGATCCCGACCCGCGTCGTGCTGCTCGCGGGCCCCTCCGGCTCCGGCAAGTCCTCCCTGGCCGCCCGCTCCGACCTTCCGGTGCTGCGTCTGGACGACTTCTACAAGGAGGGCGACGACCCCACACTGCCGCTGGTACCGGGCAGTTCGGACATCGACTGGGACTCCGCACAGTCCTGGGACGCGGATGCGGCGGTCGCCGCCATCACGGAGCTGTGCCGCACGGGGCGTACGCACGTCCCGGTGTACGACATCGCCACCAGCTCCCGGATCGACCGCGAGGCGTTCCACATCGAGCGGACGCCGCTGTTCGTGGCCGAGGGCATCTTCGCGGCGGACATAGTCGAGCGATGCCAGGAGTTGGGTGTGCTCGCGGACGCGCTGTGCCTGCGCGGCCGCCCCTCGACCACCTTCCGCCGCCGCCTGCTGCGCGACCTGCGCGAGGGCCGCAAGTCCGTGCCGTTCCTGCTGCGACGGGGCTGGCGGCTGATGCGCGCGGAGCGGCGGATCGTGGCACGGCAGACGGCGCTGGGCGCTCACCCCTGCGGGAAGCAGGAGGCGCTCGGGCGCCTGGCGGCGGCTGCGGCCGGGCGGTGCCGCCGGGCACCGGTGGCGCGTGAGGTGGGGTAGCCGGTCGGACGCCGGGGGCTCACGCGTCCCGCAGCCTCAGGACCAGCCCCCCTCCCAGGAGCGCGGCCACGGCCCATCCCGTGAGCACTCCCAGCCCTGCCCACGGGCCGATGGGCAGGCTGTCGGCACCGATCGTGGACTGAATGGCGAGCCCCGCCGTCATAGGGAGGCGGTGGTGACGGCCTACGAATCGGGCCTGGTCGTCCCGGGCTCCCGGGGCAGAGCCCCGGATCCAAGGCCACTGCGCGATTGAGGACCGGGTCCGGAGCAGAGCCCCCGCGAGGCCCCCCTGTCCTCCCCGAGCCCGCCCCGCCCGGGACGCACCGCAGGGCCGGACAGGACCCCCCGGCCCATCCGACCCCGCTGCGTTCCCCCGCAAGAGGAGGTCCGCTGCTTCCCCCCGAAGCAGCAGTCCCCGGATCCCCCCGCTGCCTTCAGGCCACCAGCTCGCCGAAGGACTCCTCCTCGTCACGGCCGAAGCTCAGCACCTCGTCCTGGCGCAGCCGCCGCAGCGACCGCCAGATGCTCGACTTCACCGTGCCGACACTGATGTCGAGGATCGACGCGATCTCGGGGTCCGTGCGCCCTTCGTAGTACCGCAGGACCAGCATCGTGCGCTGGAGTTCCGGCAGCCGCGCCAGCGCCTGCCAGAGCACGGCGCGCAGTTCCGTACCGCGCATCGCGTCCGTGTCGCCCACCGTCTCCGGCAGTTCCTCGGTCGGGTATTCGTTCAACTTGCGTCGGCGCCACGCGCTGATGTGCAGATTGGTCATGGTGCGGCGCAGGTACCCGCCGACCGCCGCCTTGTCACTGATCCGGTCCCACGCCCGGTACGTGGAGAAGAGGGCGCTCTGCAGCAGGTCCTCGGCCTCGAACCGGTCACCGGTCAGGTGGTAGGCGGTTGCGTACAGGGAGGCGCGGCGCTCCTGGACGTAGGCCGTGAACGCCGCTTCGGCGTCCGAGCCCTCCGTCCGGGACGTCCGCTCCCCCGTGACCTCCCCGTACGCGGCTCCCCCGCCGCCTGCCCCAGGTGCGTCGACCACCGTCATACAGGCCGTGTGCTGACGCCCGGCGCCACGAACGCACCCCCGGCCGCCCCCGAGCTCTCGGTTCCGCTCGAGCAGGGAGGCACCCCCTGCGGTGCCGGACTTCTCGGTGCCCCTGCCGACGTCGTGGAGACGCGTGACAACTGCGCTTGTGGTCGTGCTGTGCAGTGCGTTCATCCCGCGCCCCCCATCGGTGGAGTCCGTCCGTTCCTTGTGCCAATGAGCTTGCCCGGGCTGTTTCATGGCGCTGTCCGCCGACTGTCACAGACCTGTCACAGGTCCTCCCACCGGTGCGCCGGACGTATGAGAGCGCTTCAAGTGTCGAACTGAAGCTCCACCATGGGCCAGAATGACATCCGTGCCTTTCCTGTTGCTGATCGAGGACGACGACGCCATCCGCACGGCCCTCGAACTCTCGCTGTCGCGCCAGGGCCACCGCGTGGCCACCGCGGCGACGGGAGAGGACGGCCTGAAACTGCTGCGCGAGCAGCGGCCGGACCTGATCGTGCTGGATGTGATGCTGCCCGGTATCGACGGTTTCGAGGTGTGCCGGCGCATCCGGCGCACCGACCAGCTGCCGATCATTCTGCTGACCGCGCGCAGCGACGACATCGACGTCGTGGTCGGACTGGAGTCCGGCGCCGACGACTATGTGGTGAAACCCGTGCAGGGCCGGGTGCTCGACGCCCGGATCCGTGCGGTGCTGCGCCGCGGTGAGCGCGAGTCCACGGACTCGGCGACGTTCGGGAGCGTCGTCATCGACCGTTCCGCGATGACCGTGACGAAGAACGGGGAGGACCTGCAGCTCACGCCGACCGAGTTGCGGCTCCTGCTCGAACTGAGCCGTCGCCCCGGACAGGCCCTGTCGCGCCAGCAGTTGCTGCGGCTGGTCTGGGAGCACGACTATCTCGGTGACTCCCGGCTGGTCGACGCCTGTGTGCAGCGGCTGCGTGCCAAGGTGGAGGACGTGCCGTCCTCGCCGACCCTGATCCGTACCGTACGCGGCGTGGGCTACCGGCTGGACTCGCCTCAGTGAGTGCTGTCGCCGAACGCAGCCTGCTCGCCGGACTTCGCTGGACCAGTCTGCGGCTGCGGCTCGTCATCGTGTTCGCACTGGTGGCGCTGACCGCCGCGGTGTCGGCCTCGGGAATCGCGTACTGGCTCAACCGCGAGGCGGTCCTGACGCGGACGCAGGATGCGGCGCTCGGGGACTTCCGGCAGGAGATGCAGAACCGGGCGGCTTCGCTGCCGCTGCGCCCGACCAAGGACGACCTGCAGAACACCGCGGTGCAGATGGCGAGCAGCAGCCCCGGCTACAGCGTGCTGCTCGTCGACACGCGTGACAGCGGCAAGCCGATCGTGGGCAACTCCGATCTGGACTCGTTCACGCTCGACAACGTGCCGCTCTCGCTGCAGCGGCAGGTCAACCGGAAGCAGCCGGTGGAGGCGGGCAACAAGCACGCGTACCACCTGTTCTGGCAGCGGACCTCGATCCGCGGTACGCCGTACCTGGTGGCCGGCACGGAGATCATCGGTGGTGGTCCGACCGGCTACATGCTGAAGTCGCTCGACCAGGAACGGCAGGACCTCAACTCCCTCGCGTGGTCGCTGGGGATCGCCACGGCTCTCGCCCTGGTCGGCTCCGCGCTGCTGGCGCAGGCCGCCGCGACGACGGTGCTGCGGCCGGTGCAGCGGCTCGGTGACGCGGCGCGCAAGCTGGGCGAGGGGAAACTCGACACCCGCCTCGTGGTGTCCGGCACCGATGAACTCGCCGATCTCTCCCGCACGTTCAACAAGGCCGCGAGTTCGCTGGAGAAGAAGGTCGCGGACATGAGCGCGCGGGAGGAGTCCAGCCGCCGGTTCGTCGCCGACATGTCGCACGAACTGCGGACCCCGCTCACCGCGATCACCGCGGTCGCGGAGGTGCTGGAGGACGAGGCCGACAGCCTCGACCCGATGATCGCGCCCGCCGTGCACCTGGTGGTCAGCGAGACCCGGCGGCTCAACGACCTGGTGGAGAACCTGATGGAGGTCACCCGCTTCGACGCGGGTACCGCCCGGCTCGTCCTCGACACGGTCGATGTCGCCGACCAGGTCACCGCCTGCATCGACGCCCGCGCCTGGCTGGACGCGGTGGATCTGGACGCCGAACGCGGCATGATGGTCCGCCTCGATCCGCGCCGGCTCGATGTGATCCTGGCCAATCTGATCGGCAACGCGCTGAAGCACGGCGGTTCGCCGGTACGGGTCGCGGTACGGACCGAGGGCGACGAACTCGTCATCCAGGTACGCGACCACGGGCCGGGCATTCCCGAGGACGTCCTGCCGCACGTCTTCGACCGTTTCTACAAGGCCAGTGCCTCCCGGCCGCGTTCGGAGGGCAGCGGGCTGGGTCTTTCGATCGCCATGGAGAACGCGCACATCCACGGCGGTGACATCACTGCGGCGAACTCGCCGGACGGTGACGGCGCGGTGTTCGTCCTGCGGCTGCCGCGCGATGCCGAACGGCTCACCCGCACCGTGCAGGATCACGACGCGGAGGTCCAGGACGAGGAGGGAGACGCGACGTGACGCGCAGCAACCGTGGCAGGTGCCGGGCGCGCCGCTCGGCCGGGGCGCTGGCCGGCGCCGTCGTCTGTGCCGTGCTGGCCGCCGGGTGCGGGATCAGGACCACCTCGGTGCCGGTCGACGCCGGCGCCGCGCCGTCGCGGGTGCCGTGTTCGATGTCCGCGGAGGACGTCGGCACACAGGCGCTGAAAGGCATCCCGGTCCAGATATATCTGGTCTGCGCCTCGCAGCTGGTCACGGTGGACCGCGCGGTGCAGGTCCACGACGCGAAGTCGGACCGGATCCAGGTGGCGCAGGCGTTCCTCGACGAGCTGCAGCGGGAACCGGCCATCGACGAGCGCCAGGCCGGCTTCTCCACGACCGTGCCGACGACGCTCCGGATCAGTGAGGCGCGCCCGGGCGATCCGGCGACGGCCCTGCGGCTCAGCGAGCAGCCGGAGGACCTGCCGTCGCAGGCGCTGGCGCAGATCGTGTGCACCTACGCGGAGAGCGAGTCGCTCGCCCCGGACGGCACGGTGCTGCTCGGCGGACCGGGAAACTACCCGCCGCGCGGCTATCTGTGCACTTCGGAGACGAAGGCCCGGCCGAAGTCCGTGCCGACGCTCGCCGCGCTCAAGCTGCCCTGACGGCCTCCCCCGCCCGGGTTTCCTGGGGCGGGGGCGGAACCGATCCCGCCGGCAGGGGCGTCTTGGGGGGCGTGGGTCAAGGTTCGGACGGCCAGGCCGTCATCCGCTTCCGCGCGGCCGGAGGGTTCCTCCTCCTCGCGCATCTGCTGCTGGTCGGGTGGCTGACTCTGCGCCCGCTGGACGTCCCGTGGGTGACAGCCGCGAATCTTCAACCGCTCGCCGGCATCAAGGCGGACCTGTCCCTCGGCCCGGCCGAGGCAGCGCACCGGATCGGTGAGGGACTGTTGTTGCTGGCGCCGCTGGGAGTGCTGCTGCCGATGGCCGGGGGCCGGCTCTACGTCTCCCCGTGGGCCTCGCTGGCGCGTACCGTCGCCGCCGGGTCGCTGATCTCGCTGACCATCGAGCTGGCGCAGACCGGGGTGCCGGGGCAGGTCGTCGATGTCGACTCGCTGCTGCTGAACACGGTCGGGGTGGCGTTGGCCCACCTGCTGGTGGTGCCGGTGTTCCGGAAGCGGCTGCGCCGCCGGAAGCAGGAGCAACTGGTGCGGGGGGCGATTCCCCGCCAGAGGGAGGAAGGCTCTCAGGGGTCGACCCCGACGATTTCCAGGGTCGGTATCGCACCGTAGAGCGACGCTTTGCCCCCGTTCGCGGAGCCACCATGGAGACATCGGGAGCACAACGGAGCTGCTCCCCCGCAGACGGTTCACGAAGGAGCCCACCATGGCCGCACTTGCCCGCCCCCGCGACGGACGCATGATCGGCGGAGTGTGCGCAGCGCTGGCACGGCGCTTCGGCACGTCCGCCGGGACCATGCGCGTGATCTTCCTGGTCTCCTGCCTGCTGCCCGGCCCGCAGTTCCTGCTCTACCTGGCGCTGTGGCTGCTGCTGCCGGCCGAGAAGTCGTCGGCGGCGACGGACTGGTAGGGGGCGTCCGGCGGATCCTGGCCGGACATCCCCTGATCCCTGGACGCGCACGTGGGGCGGACACCCGGTCAGGGTGTCCGCCCCACGTGCGTGGGTGCGGGGGTCAGCCGCCGAGCGGGAGACCGTTGGTCGACAGACCGTTGGCCTTCACACCGCCTGCGGGCAGTCCGCCGAGCAGGCCCCCCAATGGCGAGGCGGCGTCGTGGACGACCTTCGTCTGACCGCTGCCGAGGAGCTTGGTGGCCGTGTCCTGGACCGGCAGGCTCTGGGTGGCGGTCCCCAGCGCGGAGCCCGCGGCGGGCAGCGCGGACGCGGCGCCGACGGGCAGCGCGGAAGCGGAAGCGGTACCGGCGGCGGCAGCAGCGAAAGCGGCGCCGAGAGCGGCGACACCGAGAGTCCTGGCAGCAGACTGCTTCATGTGGAATTCATCCTTGGGGAAGGGGATGTGAGCGGCTCCGCAAACTAGTCAGCCCAGGACCGGTCCCGCAAATATGCCGGATAGGCCGAACGGCCGGGATTTGATCGTCCCGGCCGTTCGGAGCAGACCGCGAATCAGCCCGCGGGGGACGAAGAGCCGCTGGTCGCAGCGGTCTGCTCGAAAAGCCACTCGGACTTCAGCTCGGCATATCCGGGCTTGATCACGTCATTGATCATCGCGAGACGTTCATCGAAAGGAATGAACGCTGATTTCATCGCATTGACGGTGAACCACTGCATGTCGTCGAGCGTGTACCCGAAGGTCTCGGTCAGCCGCTCGAATTCCTGGCTCATGCTCGTACCGCTCATCAGCCGGTTGTCCGTATTCACGGTGAGGCGGAAATGGAGCTTCCGCAGCAGCCCGATGGGGTGGTCGGCGTACGAGGCGGCGGCGCCGGTCTGAAGGTTGGAGGTCGGGCACATCTCCAGCGGGATGCGCTTGTCCCGTACGTACGAGGCGAGGCGGCCGAGCGTCACGCTGCCGTCCTCGGCGACCTCGATGTCGTCGATGATGCGGACGCCGTGGCCGAGGCGGTCGGCGCCGCACCACTGGAGCGCCTGCCAGATCGACGGCAGACCGAAGGCCTCGCCCGCGTGGATGGTGAAGTGGTTGTTCTCGCGCTTGAGGTACTCGAAGGCGTCGAGGTGGCGGGTGGGCGGGAAGCCCGCCTCGGCGCCCGCGATGTCGAAGCCGACGACGCCCTGGTCGCGGTAGCGGTTGGCGAGTTCGGCGATCTCCAGGGCGCGGGCGGCGTGCCGCATCGCGGTGAGCAGGGCGCCCACCCTGATCCGGTTGCCGTCTCGACGGGCCCGGCGCTCGCCCTCGCGGAAGCCCTCGTTGACCGCCTCGACAACCTCTTCGAGGGTCAGCCCGGATTCCAGGTGCTGCTCGGGGGCGTACCGCACCTCCGCGTACACGACACCGTCCGCGGCCAGGTCCTCGGCGCACTCGGCGGCCACCCGGAACAGGCCCTCCCGGGTCTGCATGACGGCACAGGTGTGGGCGAACGTCTCCAGGTAGCGCTCCAGCGAGCCGGAGTCGGCCGCCTCACGGAACCAGATGCCGAGCTTGTCCGGCTCGGTCTCGGGAAGGGCTTCGTAGCCCGCGTCACGGGCCAGGTCGACAATCGTGCCGGGGCGCAGACCGCCGTCGAGGTGGTCATGGAGCAGCACCTTGGGGGCGCGTCGGATCTGGTCGGTGCCGGGCACATGGAGGGTCGGGCTCATCATCTGGGCACTCTAACGCCTACGCGCGTAGAGCGCTGCGCGCCGATGCGTAACAGTGACCGCGAATAGGGGTGGCGTACACCTCTTCTTCTGACACTGTTCCGTCATGGGACAGCGCGCACTTCCCCTGCCTGCTCCGAGGCTGGGACGGGCCGTGAAGACGGCCGGAGCACAACCTGCGGTCAGCGGCGTGGTTCTGCTGCTCCCGGACGGCGAGGCCGACTCGCACCGCCGCCCTTCCCCTCTGTCGTACGCGCTCCAGCTGCCGCTCGCCCGCACCCTGGCCCGCGCGGGCCAGGACGACGGGCTGGCCGCGCATGTCGTGCACTACCGCTGCCGGGGCTGGAACGCCACGGACGCGCAGCTCGCGGCGGACGCGGAGTGGGCGGTGGAGGAGGTCGTACGACGCTACGGCGACATCCCCGTCTGTCTGGCCGGCCACGGCATGGGCGGCCGGGCGGCGCTGCGCGCGGGTGGCCATGCGGCGGTCAACTCCGTTCTGGCGATGGCGCCTTGGCTTCCCGGGGACCCGTCGGGGGAGCCGGAGCCGGTGAAACATCTGCTGGGCCGCCAGGTGTTGCTCGTCCACGGCACGAACGACACGCGGTCCGACCCGGAGTTGTCGTTCCGGCTGGCCCAGCGCGCCAAGAAGGCCAACCGGGACACCTGCCGCTTCGAGGTCCACTCGGACGGCCACGCCCTGCGCCAGCACCGCGCCGAAGTGGTGGCACTGGCCGTGGACTTCGTCCGAGGATCACTGTTCGGCCGGGCCTACGCCCGCCCGGTCGCCGATGCCCTGGCGGCGCCCCCGCCCCTGGGGCTGCGGATGCCGCTGGCGGCGGGGTTCGGGCGGTCACTGGGGCGGTAGGCCAACCATCACTCTCCACCGGAACAGCCGCAAAGATCACAGTCTCGGTCCATCCCTCGTCAACCACCCCCGCTTCCACCGCACACAGCGGCAGATCGAACACGTCACCGGTTTCACCTTCACCACCTCGTCCACCGACTCGAACAAGAAGGCCGGCTTCTACGACAAGAACGCACTCATCTGAGGGCTGCCGAGGGCTGCTGAGGGCTACTCACTCCGGCAGCAGACGCCCCCGGCGTGACAGCAGGAACTGCTTGAACGCCGCCACCGGGGGTGTGTCCGGGTGGCCGTCCAGCCAGGCCACGCCGATCTCGCGGGCCGCGCGGGGGGCCGTGACCGTCAGTTCGACCACGCCCGGGCGGGCCACCGCCGGGGGCGGCAGCAGGGCGACGCCCAGGCCCGCCGCAACCAGGCCGCGCAGGGTCTCCGCCTCCTCGCCCTCGAAGGCGACACGTGGCTTGAAGCCCGCCTCCGCGCACAGGTCGTCGGTGATCCGCCGCAGGCCGTAGCCGGGTTCGAGGGTGACGAACGCCTCGTCCGCCGCCTCCACCAGGCGGATCCGCCTGCGGGAGGCGAGGCGGTGGTCCTCCGGGACGACCAAACGCAGCCGCTGCTCGTCGAGGCGGCGGGCGACCAGGTCGGGGGCGTCTGGGACGGGAGAGGTGAGGCAGAGGTCGAGGCCGCCGGCCCGGAGGCGTTCGATCATCGCCTCGCCG
This sequence comes from Streptomyces sp. NPDC048411, assembly GCF_040704695.1. Lineage (NCBI taxonomy): Bacteria > Bacillati > Actinomycetota > Actinomycetes > Kitasatosporales > Streptomycetaceae > Streptomyces > Streptomyces sp. NPDC048411. The sequence goes on along the minus strand of NZ_JBEZKL010000027.1, from coordinate 55,663 downwards.
TAGTTCTGTACGAGCTGGAAGCGGACCCGGGGGTGGTCGGCGCGGAAGGCGCGGAGCAGGGCGGGAACGGTCTCGGAGCCCATGGTGTGCAGGAAGCCGAAGGCGACCTTGCCCGCCGTCGGGTCGGCGTCCGCGCGTACCGAGTCCGCGGCCCGCTCCACCTCGGTGAGGGCCCGCTCGGCGGAGCCCAGGAAGGTGCGACCCGCGGGGGTGAGCGAGACGGTACGGCCCTTGCGGGCGAACAGGGCGACGCCCAGGTCCTGTTCCAGCCTGACCATGGCCCGCGACAGCGTGGACTGCGGGACACCGAGCTCGTGCGCGGCGCGCGTCACATGCTCGTGGCGGGCCACTGCCTCGAAGTACGCGAGCCGCGGCGCGAGCACTGCCCGAATGTCTTCTTCGTAACTACTCGGTGACAGCCGAGGCTGTGAGCTGCGTTCATGCGCCATGGGATTGATTATCGCAAGTTCGTGCATTGGACGCATGAATCAGAGAGACCTACTTTCGAGGTATGCCTCCTGCCAGTACCAAGGCGTCCACGCTCACGCTGGACGCCTCAGCCCCGTCCTCGCCCGTCGCGCCCGTTTCCTCCCCTGACCAGCTGGAGCCGGGCCGGCCCGGCTACCGCCGGATGAGCTTCGCGCTCTTCGCCGCCGGTGTCGCGACGTTCGCACTCCTCTACTCCACGCAGGCGCTGCTGCCCGCCGTCTCCGCCGGATTCGGCGCCACGGCCGGACAGGCCAGCTGGACGGTCTCGGCGGCGACGGGTGCGCTGGCGCTGTGTGTGCTGCCGATGAGCGCGCTCTCCGAGCGGTTCGGGCGACGGCAGATGATGACCGCGTCGCTGACGGTCGCGGTACTGGTCGGGCTTCTCGTCCCCTTCGCCCCCTCGCTGGGCTGGCTGATCGCCCTGCGCGCCGTCCAGGGCGCGGCCCTCGCCGGACTTCCCGCCTCCGCGATGGCGTACCTCGCCGAGGAGGTGCGGCCGAGGGCGCTGGTCGCCGCGATCGGACTGTTCGTGGCGGGCAACAGCATCGGCGGCATGAGCGGCCGCATCCTCACCGGCTGGATCGCCCAGCTGTGGGGCTGGCGGGCGGCGCTCGGCGCGGTCGGGCTGCTGGCCGTGGCCTGCGCGGTCGTCTTCCACTTCATGATCCCGAGGGCCCGTCACTTCACGCCCGGCACGCTGAACCCGAAAGCCCTGGCCAAGACAGTGGGCGGGCACCTCACCGACCCGCTGCTGCGCAGGCTGTACGCGATCGGCGCACTGTTCATGACGGTGTTCGGCGCGGTCTACACGGTGATCGGCTACCGGCTGGTCGGGGAGCCGTTCAACCTCCCGCAGGGCGTCATCGGCTCGATCTTCCTGGTCTACCTCGTCGGTACGGTGTCGTCGGCCGCGGCGGGCAGGCTCGTCGCCCGGCTCGGCCGCCGGGGCGCCCTCTACCTGGCCGTCTCCACCACGACCGCCGGTCTGCTGCTCTCCCTCGCCGACCAGCTGACCGCCGTACTTCTCGGTCTGGTCCTGATCACGGCGGGCTTCTTCGCCGGGCACGCGGTCGCCTCGTCGTCCGTGAGCCGGACCGCGACGACCGGCCGGGCGCAGGCATCGGCGCTCTACCAGTCCGCGTACTACCTGGGCTCCAGCGCGGGCGGCACGCTCGGCGCGATCGCCTTCCACTCCGGTGGCTGGGCCGGCACGGTGACGCTGGGGCTGCTCGCGGTCCTCGGCGTCGTCTCGATCACGCTGTACGGGTCGCGGGTCGCCCGCGCCGAGCGGCGACGCCTCGTCCCGATGGCTTCCATACAGAACTGAGACATACACCCGCACAACCGCCGACTCCCCTTCGCGCGTCTATCAGGCGTAATCAACGCAACTCGGCGCGAAGGGAAGTCGGCGTACATGGCAGTCGTAGGGAAAATAAGGGGAGTCCGGACGCGGCGTGCGGTCGCGCTGTCCGTCGCCGGGCTGATGGCGGCGCCGGCGCTCGTCCTGGGCGGTGGCACGGCGGCGCAGGCGGCATCCTCCTGCACCACATCCACCGGGCCGTACCAGAAGCAGGTCGAGAACTATCTGAACCGGCCGGTCGACGGGAAGCAGTCGGCCGCCGACTGCAAGGCGATCCAGTCCTTCCAGCGCACCTACGGGGTCACCCCTGACATCGGGTACGCGGGACCGGTCACCTGGCAGACGATGAAGACGCTCACGGCCCAGAAGGCGGCCGGCAAGAACCCCAACAAGGACAAGAAGTGCCCCACGAACAAGGGGCGCATCGCGTGTGTGGACCTGACCCGGCAACTGAGCTGGATCCAGGACGGATCGAAGCTGAAGTTCGGTCCGGTGCCGATCCGCAGCGGGCGGAACGGGTACGAGACGCGCACCGGTTCGAAGAAGATCTACATGCGGCACATCAAGCACTGGTCGTCGGTCTACCACGTGTGGATGCCGTACTCCCAGTTCTTCGACGGCGGGCAGGCGTTCCACTCGGTGAATCTGAAGATGTGGAACCCGCCCGGCTCGCACGGCTGCGTCAACATGCGGGACGCGGACGCGAGGACGTACTGGAACCTGCTGAAGAACGGCGACGACGTGTACGTGTACGGGCGCAAGCCCGGAACGTGACCGGAATCGGGGACGTGGCCGGAGAGCGGGCGGCTTCGGCGCTTCCCGCCCTCCGTTGTCAGTGGCCTGCGGTAGCTTCCCAAGTGCCGAAGTGAGCGGCGTCACGGCACAACAGGGGTGGAACGATGAGTGATCTGACGGCACCAGCGGATATCGACAGCCGTCTGGAGGGACACCGGGTCGAGCTCACCGGTTACTGCTACCGCATGCTCGGCTCCGCCTTCGAGGCGGAGGACGCGGTACAGGACACGCTGGTGCGCGCCTGGCGGAACTTCGACACGTTCGAGGGCCGTTCCTCGCTGCGTTCCTGGCTGTACCGGATCGCCACCAACGTCTGCCTGGACATGCTGAACGCGGGCAAGAAGCGGGCCCGCCCGGTCGACCTGACGGACCCGACACCGCTCGCCCAGGCCGCGCTCAACCCGCTCCCGGAGAACACCTGGCTGGAGCCGATGCCGGACGGGCGGATCCTGCCGTCGGTGGCCGACCCGGCGGAGGCCGCGGTGGCGCGGGAGTCGGTGCGGCTGGCGTTCGTCGCCGCACTGCAGCATCTGCCACCCAGACAGCGTGCCGTGCTGATCCTGCGCGAGGTGCTGGCGTGGAAGGCGAGCGAGGTCGCCGAACTGCTCGACACGTCGGTCGCCTCGGTCAACAGCGCCTTGCAGCGGGCGCGGGCCACGCTCACGGACCATCGGAGCGCGGCCACCGACACCGCTGATCCGCTCGACGAGAAGCAGCGGAGGCTCCTTGAGCGGTACGTCGCGGCGTTCGAGGGCTACGACATGGCGGCGCTGACCGCGCTGCTCCGCGAGGACGCCGTGATGACCATGCCGCCGTTCGACCTCTGGCTCCAGGGGCACGACGACATCACGGGCTTCATGAGCTCCCTCGGTGCGGGCTGCGCGGGTTCCCGCCTGGTGGCGACCATAGCCAACGGCACCCCGGCGTTCGCGCACTACAAGCCGGATCCGGACGGTCCGGGATTCGTGCCGTGGGCGGTGCAGGTCATCGATATCTCGGACGGTGCGATCACCGGCCTGCACTGCTTCCTCGACGCGCCCCGCTGGTTCCCGCTCTTCGGCCTGCCCGACCACCTCGAGGCCGAGGCGGCGTGACGCGGCGGCTGCGGCTGCGGCACGCGCTGGTGGCGGGCTGGGTGGTGCTGGCGCTCGGCGGCTGGGGGGTGACGCAGTGGCTGGGTGAGCCCGTCGCCACCGAAGGGCCCGGCCGCGCCACTCCCCCCGCCTCCGGCGCCGAACCGGGACCGCAGCCGGAGCACTGGTATGACGGCTCCTGCGCAGGCGACGCGAATGCGCCGCCGGCACCGCACCCCCCGGCCTCGGCGGCCCCGCTGGTGGCCGTGGTCTGCGCGCGGGCCGGCTGACGCCGGGGAGCGGGGCCGGGCACCTCAGCCCCGCTCCCCCAGGTCCACCACATCGGCCAGCCCCACCAGGTCCAGCAGATGCTGCAGTCCGGGCGGCACTCTGCGCAGCCGCAACTGTCGGCCGCCCGCCCGGCGCGCGATGAGCCCCAGCCGCGCTATCGCCTCGACCAGGGCCAGATCCGCCTGTACGACCCCGCCCACATCGCAGTCCACCTCCGCGTCCGGGTCACGGACGGCCCCCTCGGGGTCGTGGAGCAGTGCCTCCAGCTCGGCGCAGAGTCCCGGCACGGTCGCGCGGGTGACGCGGCCGGTGACGACGAGAACGATCGGGGTCTTGGATTCCACATCAGGGAGACCGGTCCGGCGGCCGAAACTCATCGCTGCGCCGCCGCGCTCTTCCTCTCCGGCGCCGACCTGCTGTCCGCCACATCCACACGTCCGGTCCAACGGCCTCCCCACCCACCGCGGATCGATGAATTTCCGTCAACTACGTTCAGCAGCAGCACGCGTGTGAACCACTGAGGTCAATTTCCCCTCTAGGTACGTGAACCGGCGAGCACCGGTGCCACATCGGCGCGTGCGGACCAATGGTTCCGAGAGATCACCTCATTCTCCAGGGGGAAAGTTGCGCAGACACGTGAGAAACGCGTGTGTTTCGACCATCGCCACGGCAGCCGCCGTGGCGCTCGCGGCCGGGATGACCACACCGGCCATGGCGCAGCCGGAGCAGGCCCGTCCGGCCACCGGAACCAAGTCCGTGACCCGGCATCAGCTGACGCTGATCACCGGCGACCGGGTCTCGGTGGACGCGAAGGGCCGGGTCGTGGACTTCCGTCCCGCCAAGGGGCGCGAGCAGATACCCGTGCAACGGGAAATACATGGCGGGCACACCCTGCTCATACCGGCCGACGCCCACCGGCTGATCAGTTCCGGCAAGCTGGACCGCCGGCTGTTCGACGTCACCGAGCTGAACCGTCCGGAGAACCGCCGGGCCCAGCGCACCGGCCTGAAGCTGATCGTCGGCTACAAGGGTGCGCAGGCCGCCGCCGCGAAGGCGGACGTCCGGGACGCGGGCGCCACCCGGGTCGTCCGGACCCTGAAGTCGCTGAACGCCCAGTCGGTGACCACTCCGAAAAGCGACGCCAAGGACATCTGGCAGGCGCTCACCAGCAAGACCTCCCAGGGCGCCCAGCGCACCACCGCGGCCGGCATCGACCGGGTCTGGCTGGACGGGGTGCGCCGGGCGAGCCTCGACAAGAGCGTGCCGCAGATCGGTGCGCCGACCGCCTGGAAGGCCGGTTACACCGGCAAGGGCGTCAAGATCGCCGTCCTGGACACCGGTGCGGACGCCACCCACCCGGACCTCAAGGGGCAGATCCTCGAGTCGAAGAACTTCTCCGAGTCGCCCGACACCAAGGACCGGTTCGGGCACGGTACTCATGTGTCCTCGATCGCGGCCGGTACGGGCGCCAAGTCGGGCGGCAGGTTCAAGGGGGTCGCACCGGACGCCAAGCTGCTCGAGGGCAAGGTCCTCGACGACAACGGCTTCGGTGGGGACTCCGGCATCCTGGCCGGCATGGAGTGGGCGGTCGCGCAGGGCGCCGACATCATCAACCTGAGTCTCGGCGGCCCCGACAGCCCCGACATCGACCCGCTCGAAGCAGCGGTCAACAAGCTGTCGGCCGACAAGGGCGTCCTGTTCGCCATCTCGGCGGGCAACGAGGGCGACGGCGCAGGCACGGTCGGCTCCCCGGGCAGTGCGGACGCCGCACTGACCGTCGGCGCTGTCGACGACAACAACAAGCTGGCGGACTTCTCCAGCCGCGGACCGCGCGTCGGCGACGGCGGCATCAAGCCCGATGTCACCGCACCCGGTGTGGACATCACGGCGGCCGCCTCACCCGGTTCCGTGATCGACCAGGAGGTCGGCCAGAACCCGCCCGGCTATCTGACGATCTCCGGCACGTCGATGGCGGCCCCGCATGCCGCGGGCGCCGCGGCGCTGCTCAAGCAGGAGCACCCGGGGTGGAGAAACACCGAGCTGAAGGGCGCGCTGACGGCCTCCACCAAGCCGGGCGCGTACACGCCGTTCGAGCAGGGCACGGGCAGGATCGCCGTCGACAGGGCGATCGCCCAGACCGTCATCGCCGACCCGGTCTCGGTCGGCTTCGGGGTGCAGCAGTGGCCGCACACCGATGACGCGCCGGTCACCAAGCAGGTGACGTACCGCAACCTCGGGACGACCGATGTCACCCTCGACCTCGCGTTGACCGCCACCGGCCCGAAGGGCAAGCCGGCTCCGGCCGGCTTCTTCACCCTCGGCGCCGAGCACGTCACCGTCCCGGCGGGCGGCACGGCCGAGGTACCGCTCACCGTGAACACGAAGCTCGGCGGCACGGCGGACGGCGCCTACTCCGCCTATGTCGTCGCCACCGGCGGCGGCCAGAGCGTCCGCACCGCGGCCGCGGTCGAGCGGGAGATCGAGTCGTACGACCTCACGATCAAGAACATCGGGCGTGACGGCAAGCCCTCCACGTACTACGACAACAGCCTCTGCGGCCTCTCCGGCTCCGCGGCCGGCGTCTGGCTGAACCCGGCGAGCCCCGACGGGACGGCAAAGGTCCGTGTCCCCAAGGGCGGTTACTTGCTGAACTCGGCCGTCTACGTCGACCCGAACGACTTCGCCAAGGGCACCGACTGGATCACCCAGCCGAAGCTGGACGTCACCAAGAACCTCACCGTGACGCTCGACGCCCGGAAGACGAAGCCGGTGACGTTCACGCTTCCCGCCACCGGCACGAAGTCCCTGCTGGCCGCCCCCGACCTCCAGTTCGACACCAGGGACTTCGGCCTCAGCTTCGGCTGGTTGCTGAACTCGTACAAGGGCTTCCGTACCGCGCACGTCGGCCCGAAGGTCACCGACGGCTCGCTCTCCCAGCACTGGCTGGGCACCTGGGCCAAGGGATCCTCGACCCGCTACGACGTGGCGGTCGGCGGTCCGGTGACGCAGGCGGCGACCGGCTACACCCGGAAGTTCACCAGCAGTCAGCTGGCGAAGGTCACGATCGGTCTCGGCGCGTCCGGCATGGGCAAGACCGGATCGATCACCGCCTGGGGCACGCTGCCCGGCGTGGACGGGGGCTGGGCCACGTCGACGGGGCAGCCGGCCCCCGGGACCCAGACCGTCTATGTCTCCACCGCCGACAAGGTGCAGTGGAACTTCGACTTCGAACAGCGGGGCAAGCGGGACCGCTTCCCGGACGCCGAGGCGAGTTACTCGCTCGGTGACCCGCAGACCCTCAAGGCGGGCAAGACGTACCGGAAGCGGGTGAACACCGCGGTGTTCGGCCCCGCGCTCACCGAGGGGTACGGGTTCTTCCGCAAGGGCAACGAGATCCTCGGCGTCCTGCCGCTCGTGGCCGACGGCAACGGGAACTTCGGCAGGTCCGCGTACAGCTCGGTGAAGACCGTCCTGTACCGCAACGGCGCCAAGTTCGCCCAGAACAAGGACCCGCTGGAGGGCGATGTCCCCTTCACCGTGCCGTCCGGCGTCGCCGACTACAAGGTGACGACCTCGGTGCAGCGCAACGTGAGGATCTCCGCCGTCTCCACCCGGATCGACGCGAGCTGGACGTTCCGGTCGAAGAAGACCAGCGAGTTCGTCCAACTTCCCGCCTCCACGGTGCGGTTCACGCCCCCTGTCACGCTGGACAGCAAGGTCACGGCCGGCCGGACCGCGTCGGTGCCGGTGAAGGTGCAGGGTGCGGCCGCCGGCAAGAACCTCAAGTCGCTGACGGTGTATGTCAGTTACAACGCCGGTAAGACCTGGAAGAAGGTCACGGTCAAGTCCGGCAAGATCTCCGTGAAGAACCCGGCCAAGGGGAAGTCGATCTCCTTCAAGGCCAAGGCCACGGACAAGCAGGGCAACACGTCGTCGGTGTCGATCTACAACGCCTACTTCGGCAAGTAGGCACCCCGACGGCGACGCATGACGGCGGCCCGCCAGGACGGATCACTCCGTCCCGGCGGGCCGTTCGCGCACCGACGGGACCGGTGCGGCATCGCTTCTCAGCCGGCCGGGAAGACCTCGGTGTCCAGTACCAGCGCGAACGGCTCGGGAAGCGTCAGCTTCCCCCCGTACTCGACCGCGTCCAGGACCCGGTAGGTGCCGTCGGCGGGTTCCCCGTACAAGGTGGCGGTGGGGCGGCCGGAGTGCCAGGGGTCCAGGAGCAGGAAGAGTTCGACACCGGCCTTCGCGTACCCGTGTGCCTTGCCGATGCGGTCGTGGTTGGCGTTGGCCTGCGAGGTGATCTCGACGACGAGCCGGGCCTCTTTCGCCGGTACGCGGTTGCCCGGCCCGGTCGCCACGGCACGCGGCACGACGACGAGATCGGGGACGTAGAGCCCGGCCCGGCCCGGCACGGCGACACCGAGGGTCTGATAGATCCCCCAGTCCTCCGGAATCACGGTGTAGAGCCTGCGCTGCAGCAGTTCCGCGGTGGTGTTGTGGTCCTTGGACGGCGGTGGCGACACGGTGACGATCCCCTCGATGATCTCCACCTTGCAGCCCTCGGGTGCGTCCGTCTCCTCCCAGATCCGGACGAGGTCGTCCCAGTCCTGGCCGTGGCCCGGCGCGGGGTCGACGGTGAGTGCGCTCATGGCGGTCTCCTCTATCGGTGCGTCACCGAGTCCAGCATGCCGAACGGGACCGGCGGCAGTCCACCGGTCCCGTTCACCCGGACGGGTAAGCCGCAGGTCAGGCGATACGTTCCCGCACCACGGGGGTGGCCGTGAAGTCCGTACCGGCCGGGGCGATGTCGTACGCGGAGGGCAGGGCCTTGAGTGCGTAGTCGAACTTCTCCGGGGTGTCCGTGTGGAGCGTCAGCAGCGGCTGCCCCTCGGTCACCGGGTCGCCCGGCTTGGCGTGCAGCTCGATGCCCGCACCCGCCTGCACCGGGTCCTCCTTGCGGGCCCGGCCGGCGCCGAGGCGCCAGGCGGCGACGCCGATGTCGTACGCGTCCAGGCGGGTCAGTACGCCGGAGGACGGCGCCGTGACCACGTGCTGTTCGCGGGCGACCGGGAGCGCGGCGTCCGGGTCGCCGCCCTGGGCGGAGATCATCCGGCGCCAGACGTCCATCGCGGAGCCGTCGGCCAGGGCCTTCTCCGGGTCGGCGTCCTTGAGCCCGGCCGCGTCCAGCATCTCGCGGGCCAGGGCAAGGGTGAGGTCGATGACGTCCTTCGGGCCGCCGCCGGCCAGGACCTCGACCGACTCGCGCACCTCCAGGGCGTTGCCCGCGGTCAGGCCGAGCGGGGTGGCCATGTCGGTGAGGAGCGCGACCGTCCGTACGCCGCTGTCGCTGCCCAGCGCGACCATGGTGGAGGCCAGTTCGCGCGCGTCCTCGATGGTCTTCATGAAGGCGCCGGAGCCGACCTTGACGTCCAGGACGAGCGCCCCGGTGCCCTCGGCGATCTTCTTGGACATGATCGAGCTGGCGATCAGCGGGATGGCCTCGACGGTGCCGGTGACATCGCGGAGCGCGTACAGCTTCTTGTCGGCGGGGGCCAGCCCGTCACCGGCGGCGCAGATCACGGCGCCGGTGGTGTCCAGGACGTTCAGCATCTCGGCGTTCGAGAGGTGGGCGCGCCAGCCGGGGATGGACTCCAGCTTGTCGAGCGTGCCCCCGGTGTGGCCGAGACCGCGGCCGCTGAGCTGCGGCACGGCGGCGCCGCAGGCGGCGACCAGCGGGGCGAGCGGCAGGGTGATCTTGTCACCGACGCCGCCGGTGGAGTGCTTGTCGGTGGTGGGGCGGGAGAGCGCGTCGAAGTTCATCCGCTCGCCGGAGGCGATCATGGCGGCGGTCCAGCGGGCGATCTCCGTACGGTTCATGCCGTTCAGCAGGATCGCCATGGCCAGCGCGGACATCTGCTCGTCGGCGACCTCGCCTCGGGTGTATGCGTCGATGACCCAGTCGATCTGCTCGGGGCTCAGCTCGCCGCGGTCCCGCTTGGTGCGGATGACGGAGATGGCGTCCATGTCCTGGGTGTCCTTCCGGCCGGTACGTGCGCAAGAGTCCCGAATGACTCTACGCGCATAGAGGGTGGAAACGGGTGTGGCCCTCCCGAAGTTTCAGGAGGGCCACGGGAGTTCTGGGCCTGTTCTTTCGGATCAGGCCGGGCTCGCGGGTACTGGCGCGCACCCTGATCCGGCCTGATCCGAAAGCAAAGTTCTACCTGAGATGGTCCGGCCCGAACGCCTGCGGCAGCATCTCGTCGAGCGTACGGAGACCGTCCGGGGTCTCCAGGACGAGCTCCGGTCCGCCGAACTCGTACAGCAGCTGACGGCACCTGCCGCAGGGGACCAGGATCTCGCCCGCCCCGTCCACACAGGTGAAGTGGGTCAGCCGGCCGCCGCCGGTGGCGTTCAGCTGCGAGACCAGGCCGCACTCGGCGCACAGGCCGAGTCCGTACGAGGCGTTCTCGACGTTGCAGCCGACCACCGTGCGGCCGTCGTCGACGCGTGCCGCGACGCCGACCGGGTAGCCCGAGTAGGGGGCGTACGCCCGGGACATGGCGTCCCGGGCAGCAGCGCGCAGAGCGTCCCAGTCGACGTCGCCGGCCGCGGTCACTTGCCCTGGCCCTTCCGGTACCGCATGCCGTCCGCCTTCGGCATCCGCAGCCGCTGCGCGGAGAGCGAGAGGACGAGCAGCGTGACGATGTACGGGGTGGCGCTCACGAACTCGGTGGGCACCGTGTCCGTGGCGAGGTACCAGACCAGTACGGCGGCGGCGATGACGGCGCTGACCGCACCCTGGACGAAGCTCTTGCGGTAGAGCTTCCAGACGGCGAGCAAGGCCAGCACGACCACCAGCAGGAGCAGCAGCGCGTGGACGGACTCGCCGCCGTTGCGCAGCTGGAGCGCGTCGGCGAAGCCGAACAGGCCCGCGCCCATGGCGAGTCCGCCGGGCCGCCAGTTGCCGAAGATCATCGCGGCGAGACCGATGTATCCGCGGCCGCCGGTCTGGCCCTCGTTGTAGATGTGCGAGGTGACCAGGGAGAGGAAGGCGCCGCCGAGTCCGGCCATGCCACCGGAGATGATCACCGCGATGTACTTGTAGCGGTAGACGTTCACGCCGAGCGACTCGGCGGCGATCGGGTTCTCGCCGCACGAACGCAGCCGCAGCCCGAACGAGGTCTTCCACAGGACGAAGAAGGTCACGGCGAAGAGGACCGCGGCCAGAACCGTCAGCAGCGACACATTGGTGACCAGACCGCCGAGGACACCGGCCACGTCGGAGACGAAGAACCAGTGGTGCTTCTCGATCGAGTGCAGCCAGTCGGACAGGCCGGGGATCGTCACCGAGGTGATGTCGTCGGACGGTGGCGACTGCTTGGGGCTGCCGCCCTTGGCCGCCGCCTCGCCCGTGTTGAACCAGAGCTTGGCGAAGTAGGTGGTGAACCCGAGCGCCAGGATGTTGATGGCGATACCGGAGATGATGTGGTCGACGCCGAACGTGACGGTCGCGACGGCGTGCAGCAGCCCGCCGAGCGCGCCGCCGATGACACCGGCCAGCACGCCGAGCCAGGGGTTGGTCTGCCAGCCGGCCCAGGCACCGAAGAACGTACCGAGGATCATCATGCCTTCGAGGCCGATGTTGACCACACCGGCCCGCTCGGCCCACAGGCCGCCGAGACCGGCGAGCCCGATCGGCACGGCCATCGCGAGCGCCGCGCTGATCTGCCCGGCCGAGGTGACGTCCTGGGCGCCGGTGATGGCGCGTACCGCGGACAGCGCGAGCAACGCGCCCGCGACGATCAGCAGAACGACGGGGAAGGAGAGGCGGGTGAGGCCGCCCTTGCCACCGGAGACCTTGGTGGCCGCGGGCGGCGGGGTGGAAGTCGCCGTGGCGGTCACGCCGACACCTCCTGCTGGTCGGAGTTACGGGCGGCCTGTGCGGCGAGTTCCGCGCCGACCTTGCTCTGCTGGCGCTTGAGTCCGTAGCGACGGACGACTTCGTAGGCGATGACGACGCACAGGACGATGACGCCCTGGATGACGCCGACGATCTCCTTGTCGTACCCCTCGAACTCGAGCTTTCCGGTTCCGCGCTCCAGGAAGCCCCAGAGCAGCGCGCCGAGCGCGATGCCGATGGGGTGGTTGCGGCCGAGGAGGGCGATGGCGATACCGGTGAAGCCGATGCCGATGGGGAAGTCGCCACTGTACTCGTAGCTGTCGTTGAGCAGCGTCGGCATGCCGACCAGGCCGGCCACCGCGCCGGATATCAGCATCGACGTGACGACCATCTTCTTGACGTTGACGCCGCTGGCCTCGGCCGCGGAGCCGGACTGGCCGACCGTACGCAGATCGAAGCCGAATCGGGTGCGCGAGAGCGTGAACCAGTAGGCGATGCCCGCGACGACCGCGACCACGATGAAGCCCCAGACGGGCGACGGGGTGGTCGGGAACTCGAAGAAGTGCGAGGACTCCGGGAGCGGGGTGGTGGAGATCTTCGTGCCGGCCTCGTCGAGGTGACCGAGGCGGCCCTGCTGGAGCAGATAGCCGATGATGGCGGTCGCGATGGCGTTCAGCATGATCGTCGAGACGACCTCGCTGACGCCCCGGGTGACCTTGAGGACGCCGGCTATACCGGCCCACATCGCGCCGACGATCATCGCGGTGAGGATGATCAGCGGGATCTGGAGGGCGCCCGGCAGGGTCAGCGCGCCACCGACGGCGGCGGCGAAGAAGGCGGCGAGGCGGTACTGGCCGTCGACGCCGATGTTGAAGAGGTTCATCCGGAAGCCGACGGCCACCGCGAGACCCGCGAGGTAGTACGTCGTCGCCTTGTTGAGGATGTAGACCTGGCTGTCCGACTTCACCCCGTAGTCGAACATGATGCCGAACGCGCTGAACGGTTCCTTGCCGGTGGCGGCCAGCACGAGGGCGGTCACCAGGAAGGCGACCACGATCGCGAGTACGGGGGCCGCGATCCCCAGGAGCAGCCGCTCCTTGTCGAACTTCTTCATCGGTCCTCTCCCCCGTCCCGGGGGTCGGTGTCGGCGGCGTCCGGACCGGACTCCGCATCCGTCCCGGGCTCGGCGGGCGCTTCGAGACGGCCGGAGGCCGCTCCCGTCATCGCCGAGCCGAGCTCCTCCGGGGTGATGGTCGCCGGATCGGCGTCCGCGACCAGGCGGCCGCGGTACATGACGCGCAGGGTGTCGGAGAGCCCGATCAGCTCGTCCAGGTCGGCGGAGATCAGCAGCACCGCCAGGCCCTCGCGGCGCGCGTCGCGGATCTGGTCCCAGATCTGCGCCTGCGCGCCGACGTCCACGCCCCGGGTGGGGTGCGCGGCGATCAGCAGCTTCGGCGCGTGGCTCATCTCGCGGCCGACGATCAGCTTCTGCTGGTTGCCGCCGGAGAGCGAGGCGGCGGTGACCTCGATGCCGGGGGTACGGACGTCGTACTCGCGCACGATCCGCTCGGTGTCCGCGCGGGCGGCCTTGAGGTCGAGGAACGCGCCCTTGCTGTTGGGGCGCTCGGTGACATGGCCGAGGATGCGGTTCTCCCAGAGCGGGGCCTCCAGCAGCAGTCCGTGCCGGTGGCGGTCCTCGGGGATGACGGCCATGCCGTCCTCGCGGCGCTTGCGGGTCGGCGTCCGGGAGATGTCGGCGCCGTCCAGGGTCAGTACGCCGGTGTCGAGGTGGCGCATGCCCATGATCGCGTCGACCAGTTCGGACTGGCCGTTGCCCTCGACGCCCGCGATGCCGAGGACCTCACCCTTGTGGATGGTGAAGGTGATGCCGTCGAGCACCGCACGCACCACCCCGTCCGGGTCGGTGGCGGTCAGCCGCAGGTCGTCGACGGTGAGCATCGGCGTGTCGGTGACGGTCGACTCGCGGGTCTCCGGCGACGGCAGCTCGCTGCCGACCATCAGCTCAGCGAGCTGCTTGGGCGTGGTGGTCGCCGGGTCGGCGGTGCCCACCGTCGTACCGCGCCGGATGACGGTGATCTCGTCGGCGACCGACAGCACCTCGCCCAGCTTGTGCGAGATGAAGATGACGGTCAGGCCCTCGGCCTTGAGCTCACGAAGGTTGTCGAAGAGTGCGTCGACCTCCTGCGGCACGAGGACGGCGGTCGGCTCGTCGAGGATCAGGGTGCGGGCGCCGCGGTAGAGGACCTTGAGGATCTCCACGCGCTGGCGGTCGGCGACGCCGAGGTCCTCGACCATGGCGTCCGGGCGGACACCGAGGCCGTACGCGTCCGAGATCTCCTTGATCTTTGCGCGGGCCCGGTCGCCGATCCCGTACAGCTTCTCGGAGCCGAGGACGACGTTCTCCAGGACGGTGAGGTAGTCGGCGAGCATGAAGTGCTGGTGCACCATGCCGATGCCGCGCGCGATGGCGTCACCCGGGTTGTGGAACGAGACCTGCTCGCCGTCCACCGCGATGGTGCCCTCGTCCGGCTTCTGCATGCCGTAAAGGATCTTCATCAGAGTGGACTTGCCGGCACCGTTCTCGCCGACGAGAGCGTGGACGGTGCCGCGACGCACGGTGATGTCGATGTCGTGGTTGGCCACGACCCCGGGGAACCGCTTGGTGATGCCGCGGAGCTCCACGGCATGGGGACTGCTGGACGCGTTGATGGCGCACTCTCCTTGGCAGGAGCGGAGGGCGGAGGGCGGAGGCGGTGGGGTGGGAGGCGGTGGGAGCGGAAAAAGGTACCGCGCCCGGCACGCGCTACGCGCGTAGTGCCACCGAATCGTTGGCCACCTGACAGCAGGTGACCGGCAGTGCGCGTACGGCTACATTCCGGGCCCGGCCGGAAGCCGTACGCGAATCGGGGCCCGGCCGATCGGCCGAAGCAGCCAGGGGGCGCCTGCGACATTCCGCCGTCCGCCCGAAGGGCGGGCCAGGCGGAACGACGCGGGCACCCCCTGGCCCGGGCTCCGATCGGCAGATCGGATCAGGTCGTGGTCTTGACCGTGACCGTGCCGTCGACGATCTTCTTCTTCGCCTCGTCGAGCTTGGCCTGGATGTCCTTGAGGTGGTCACCCGTGGTGGTCAGCGAGACGCCGCCCTTGGCCAGGGAGTACGACTGGACGCCGGTCAACGGCTTGCCGTCCTTGACGGACTTGATCAGGTCGTAGACACCGCCGTCGACGTTCTTGACGACCGAGGTCAGGATCGTGTCCTTGTACTTCGCCAGCGCCGGGTCCAGGGCCTGGTCGGAGTCGACACCGATGGACCAGGCGCCCTTCTTGCCCGCGACGGCCTCGATCGAACCGGCACCCGAGCCGCCCGCGGCGGCGAAGATGACGTCCGCACCCTTGTCGAGCATGCCCTTGGCGGCTTCCTTGCCCTTGTCGGGGCTGCCGAAGCCGGACAGGTCCGAACCGGTGGACAGGTACTGGATCTGCACCTTGGCCTTCGGGTTCGTGTCCAGGACACCCTGCTGGAAGCCCGCGGCGAACTTCTTGATCAGCGGAAGGTCCACACCGCCGATGAAGCCGACCTGGCCGTCCTTCGACTTCAGCGCCGCCGAGACACCGGCGAGGTACGAGCCCTGCTCCTCGGTGAAGACGATGGAGGCGACGTTCTTCACGTCGGAGACCGAGTCGACCAGGCCGAAGTTGACCTTCGGGTACTTCGCGGCGATCTTGTCGACCGCGTCCTTGTAGGCGAAGCCGATGGCTATGACCGGGTTGTAGCCGCCCTCGGCGAGCGACTGCAGACGCTGCTCACGGTCGGCCGGGGTCTCACCGTTCTTGGCGGTGAGCTCCTTCGTCTCGGCCTTGAGCTCGGCCTTGGCCTTGTCCAGACCACGCGCGGCGGAGTCGTTGAACGAGTTGTCGCCCCGGCCGCCCACGTCGTAGGCCATGCCGATCTTCATCTGGCCCTTGTCCTTGGAGCTGGTGCTCTCGTCGGACGAACTGCCGCACGCGCTGGCGGTGAGCGCGAAAGCCGCGGTGATGGCACACGCAGCGGTGATCTTGGATACCCGGCGCAAGGGAAGGCTCCTTCAAACCTGACCGAAGCGCCTCTTCCGGCGCTGGTTTCGCCGAGATCGTAACGCGCGTAGATGTCAGATAAAGCCCTGTACGGAAGCCGTTATCGGATCGTCGCGAACCTGGGGTGACCTGTCCGGTTACGGACGGTTGCCGTCGAGCAAAGCCGCAGCGGTGAAAAGCTCCACGCCAACGGTGATCGCCTCCTCGTCCGCGTCGAAATCGCCCCGGTGCAGATCAAGGCGCCGGGTGTCACCGGGCGTGCGCACCCCGAGCCGCGCCATGGCCCCCGGAACGTGCTCCAGATACCAGGAGAAGTCCTCCCCGCCGAGACTCTGCTCGGTGTCCTCGATCGCATACGATCCGCGGCGCCCTGCCATCGCGGCGGCCAGCAGATCGGTCACGGCCGGATCGTTCACGACGGGCGGGACCCCGCGGATGTAGTCGATCACCGACTTGGCCCGGTGCATTCCGGCCACCTCGTCGATCGCGGCGTGGACCAGGTCCGGCGCCTCCCGCCATGCCGCCAGATCCAGGCAGCGGACCGTTCCCGACAGTTCGGCATGCTGCGGGATCACATTGCACGCGTGCCCGGCCTCCAGCCGCCCCCAGGTCACGGCGAGCCCGGCCCGCGCGTCGACCCGCCGCGCCAGCAGCGCGGGCACCTCGGTGGCCACCTTGGCGGCAGCGGTGACCAGGTCGGTGGTCAGATGCGGCCGGGCGGTGTGCCCGCCGGGCCCGTCGAGCGTGACCTCCAGCCGGTCGCAGGCGGAGGTGATCGCCCCGACCCGCAGCCCGATCCTTCCCACGTCGACCTTCGGGTCGCAGTGCACCCCGATGATCCGCCCGACGCCTTCCAGCACCCCGTCCTCGATCGCATCGGGCGCACCGCCGGGCAGCACCTCCTCGGCGGGCTGGAAGATCAGCCGCACGGGGTGCGGCAGCAGCCCCTGCCGGTCGAGCTCGGCGAGCACGAGCCCGGCGCCGAGGACGGTCGTCGTGTGAATGTCATGCCCGCAGGCGTGCGCCCGATCGGGGACGGTGGACCGGTACGGGACGCCGTCCTTGGTGTCCGGAATGGGCAGGGCGTCGATGTCCGCGCGCAGCGCGAGCATGGGCCGGGTGTCGCTGCCCGCCCGTCGCCCACCACCACCCTTGTTCGAGCTTCGCGCCCCTCCCGATGTACCCACGTCGCACAGGAGCCCGGTTCCGGTGGCGAGCACCCGGGGCCGGAGCCCGGCCTTCTCCAGCCGGGCCTTGAGGGCAGCGGTGGTGCGGAACTCCTGGTTGCCGAGCTCGGGGTGCATATGCAGATCGCGCCGGAACGCGATCAGCTCGGCCCGCAGGGGTTCGGGCAGCGTGCCGGGCAGGGCGGCGTCCTCGGGCAGGGCGGCGTCCTCGGGCAGGCCGGCATCGGAATCGCGGGACATCAACTGGTTCACCTGGTGAAGGGTAGGCCCCTTCACCCCTCAACTGGCCACAGATCAACAAAAGTTCAGCCGCATAGAGGAACAAAATGTGGCGTCGGAGCGTGTGCCGTGAGATGTAGGTGGGTAAACTCGCCCATTCCCCTCCGACGCCCCGCTGTCCGACTCCGTAGTGCGCCCGCCCATCGGATCCTCAACCGCAGGTAGACGGGCGGGCGGCGGGCAGGCAGCAGGGCTGGTCCCGGCGACCACATCGACTACGGCGCTGTCTCGGAGAAAGACTGCTCCGTGCTGCGCGCCGCGCCCGGTCGTCCCTGAGGCCGGCCCAGCCGCTCTCCGCCCTCGGGCAGCCCCCGGCGCATCGGCAGCAGCGCCGTCCCGAGGCACACGGCACCGACCGGCAGCAGATCCAGGGTCATGGCCGCCAGCAGGATCCCGGCCAGCACCAGCACCGGAGCCCGCCCCTTGACGACGTCCCGCCGGAAGAACGTCAGCAGCGTGACGAGGGTCAGCAGCCCGAGCCAGAACAGCATCGGCACCACGGTGTAGACGAGCGGCATCACACCGGGCACGTCCTGCACCCGCCCGAATATGTCGTTCATGGCCGGCTTGTCCACGGTGAGGAACCCGACCGCCAGGTCGACCACCGACTGGACCACCAGTGCCGCCGCCCCGAGCAGCCCCGTCCAGGTCGCCGCGTCGACCGCGACCCGCTTGCCGCCCCGCACCCCTGCCATCCTCCGCAACCCCAGGAACACCGGCACGAACGCGAGCAGTCCGGCCACGGACAGCACATGCGCCACCGTCCACCACGCACCGGGCCCGTAGTCGCTCACAGCCTGACCGGCCAGCCGCACCACTCCGTACCCGGCCATCAGGGCCGGGCCCGCGATGAATGCCCTGCCGACCGTCTCGTTCCGACGCTCCGCCATCGTCCGCATGTTCATGCTGCGATGCTCGCGCCCGGGCGCCCCTGCCCACCATCAGGGCTTCCCCCCAACAAACCCTGACCGCAGGCCACTTCCGAGTCAGCGTGGCTGAGGTGGTTCGGTGAGGGCGCTCGGGCAAGCCGCCCGGGCACCCTCAGCCCTTCGCAGGGGCAGGCTCAGGCCTCGGTCACCGCCGTCGCCCGCCACGGCGCGAGGCGCTGCACGTCCCGGGCCGTCTCCGTGACACCGCTCAGGAAACCCTGCGCGCGTGGCGACGCCGTGTCGCGCAGCCACTCCGGGGCGATGTCGCAGACCGCGACCTTGACCTCCGTGCCTGCCAGCGCCAGCGGCAGCGTGTGGACCACCGTGGACGGGAAGCTGAGGACCGTGCGGCCGATCGGGCCGCGGCGGGCGATGAGCTCCAGAGGGAGGTCCGGGCGGACGATCTCCAGGCCGGTGGCGGCTTCCAGGGCGTGGAGCTTGTCGGCGGACTCCCGGCGGTGGGCGAAGTAGCGGGTCGCGCCGTGGGTACGGGCCAGGGCGGCGACCGCCTCCAGGTACTGGGCCTGGTCGATCACGCCTGTCTCGGCCAGGGACGTGCCGACCAGGTCCGCGCCCTTGGTGAGGAGCGGCGGGCCGAAGCGGGCGCGGGTCCAGGCGAAGGTGTTGGGAGTGACCGTCACACCGGCCGGAGGCTCGACCGGCATGGCGGTGAACACCTCGACCTCGCGGGTCGCGGAGGGGGTGAAACGGCGGCGGGCGGTGGCCGTGACCGGGGCCAGGATCAGGTCGCGCGGACCCGAGCTGCCCCGCCGGTGCCAGCGCACCAGCCTTTCGCCAAGGGCGAGTTGGGCGACGAACTCCATCGTTGCCGTGCCGTCGTCGACCACTGTGAGCCGGCGGGCGCGGACCATGGACAGGAGGAGCTGCACGTAGCGGGAGAACGGGTCGCCGATCACGATCCGGTCCGCCCTGCGCAGCAGTCCCGTCAGGGCCCGGAGGGTCTTCAGTGGCGCGCCGGCCCCGCCGCGCGCCTCCTGCCAGCGGACGTTGACGCCTTCGTCGCGAGCCAGCTCCGCCATCCGGCGCAGCTGGCCGCGCGACATCGGGTCGACCGGGGGGAGGACGACGACCGTTATGTCCGCCAGGACATGGTCGTCGCCTCCCTCTGTGAAGGCCCACTCCAGGACGTTCAGGAGCTGGACCGGGCTCTCGACGAAGGCGAGGTTCACCGGTCGGCCCGTCAGACCGCGACCGGCTCGGCGGCCGGGGCCGCCTCGGTGCTCTCGGCGACGACGCCCGCGACGCGGCGGAGCTTCTTCATCGGGCCGAGCTCCGACTCGTACACCTTCTTGACGCCGTCACCGAGGGAAGCCTCGATGGTGCGGATGTCGCGGACCAGTCGGGTCAGGCCCTGCGGCTCGACGGAGGCGGCCTGGTCGGAGCCCCACATGGCGCGGTCGAGGGTGATGTGGCGCTCGACGAACGCGGCGCCGAGGGCGACGGCGGCGAGGGTGGTCTGCAGGCCGGTCTCGTGGCCGCTGTAGCCGATCGGGACGTTCGGGTACTCCTGCTGGAGGGTGTTGATGACGCGGAGGTTCAGCTCCTCGGCCTTCGCGGGGTACGTCGACGTGGCGTGGCAGAGAAGGATGTTGTCCGAGCCGAGGACCTCGACCGCGTGGCGGATCTGGCGCGGGGTCGACATGCCGGTGGAGAGGATGATCGTGCGGCCCGTGGCGCGCAGCGAGCGGAGCAGCTCGTCGTCGGTGAGGGAGGCGGAGGCGACCTTGTGGGCGGGGACGTCGAACTTCTCCAGGAAGGCGACGGCCTCGGTGTCCCACGGGGAGGCGAACCAGTCGATGCCGCGCTCGGCGCAGTGGTCGGAGATGGCGCGGTACTCGGCCTCGCCGAACTCGACGCGGTGGCGGTAGTCGATGTACGTCATCCGGCCCCAGGGGGTGTCGCGCTCGATGTCCCACTGGTCGCGCGGGGTGCAGATCTCCGGGGTGCGCTTCTGGAACTTGACGGCGTCGCAGCCGGCTTCGGCGGCCACGTCGATCAGCGCGAGCGCATTGTCGAGGTCGCCGTTGTGGTTGATGCCGATCTCGCCGGTGATGTAGACGGGCTGACCGGGGCCGGCGGTGCGGGTGCCGAGGGTGCGCAGGCGGGAGGTGCTCATGAGGGTGTTTCCTTACTTGGTGGTGGGGTTGGTGGGGGTGGAAAGGTGGCCGGTGAGGGTGGGCCCGAGCAGCCACGCCGCGATTTCGCGGATGGCGCCGAAGCCGCCGGGGGTGGTCGTGACGGCGCGCGCCGCGGCGCGTACCGAGTCATGGGCGCTCGCTACGGCGACGGGCCAGCCGGCGAGGGCGAAGCAGGGCAGGTCGTTGACGTCGTTGCCGACGTAGAGCACCCGCTCGGGGGCGATGCCGTGCTCGTCGCACCACTGCTTGAGAGCGAGGTCCTTGCGGTCGATGCCGTGCAGGACGGGGACCTTGAGCTTGTGGGCGCGGGCCGCGACGACCGGGTTCTGTTCCGTGGAGAGGATCAGCAGCGGCATTCCGGCCTTGCGCAGGGCGGCGATGCCCAGACCGTCTCCGCGGTGGACGGCGACGATCTCGCGTCCGTCGGAGTCGATCAGGACCCGGTCGTCGGTCTGCGTGCCGTCGAAGTCGAGGACGACCGCGTCGATGTCCTCGCGGGTCGGCAGCGGTGACGGGTCCAGGAGCGGTGCGAGGGCGCGGGCGCGGGCCAGGTCGTGCGGGTCGTCGATCTCCAGGACCCGGGCGGGGTCGGTGGTGACCAGCGCGGTGTGGCCGAAGAAGCGGTGCCGGTGGGTACGGAAGCCCGCGACGTCCATCGCGTAGGCGGCGCCGGTCTCCAGCAGGTCCTGGGGCCGGTCCTGGCGGCGCGGGCGGACGGCCTTGTCGTGATTGACGCCGTAGGTGTCGTCCTCGACCGCGCTGCCGTCGCGCCAGATGAAGCCGTGGAACGGGGCGACGGTGACGGCCGTGTCGGCGCCGTCGCGGACGACCGCGGCGGCCACGCCGTCGATGTCCTCGCGGGTGACGAACGGGCTGGTGCACTGGACGAGCAGCACCACGTCGGCGATGCGCTCGTGCATCGCCTCGTACGCGTCGAGTGCGTGCAGGACCGCCGCCTCGCTGGTCGCGGTGTCGCCCGCGATGGCCGGCGGGCGCTGGACGCAGTGCACGCGCTCGGCGGCGCCGAGCGCCTCGCCGGCCGCCCGGGCCGCGTCCGCGATCGCCGCGTCGTCCGTGGTGACGACGACGTCCGTGACCTCGCGGGCGGTCAGGCAGGCACGGACCGCACGGGCGACCAGCGGTATGCCGCCGACCTGGGCGAGATTCTTGGCCGGGACGCCTTTGGATCCGCCGCGGGCGGGGATCACGGCGAGCACGGTGGGCGGCGTCATCGCTGCTCCTGGTGTCGTGGTGGAAAGAGAGGTGGTCATAGCTCGCCCATCCGACGGATGACGGGGGCGACCCGTTGGACGCCCTGCCGATACGCGCCCCGCGCCGCTTCCCGTACCGCGTCGCGGACGGCACCCCGCACCCCGCCGGTCTCTCGCGGCGCGGCGGCACCGGGCAGCGGGTGGCCGTCGGGGGCCAGGTGGTGGCGGGCGAGGATGCCGGGCAGGTAGCCGGGGGCGGTGGCGGATGTGTAGTACGGGGCGAGGTCGGGCAGGCGGGCGGTGGCGAGCAGGGCGTCGACGCGGGCGCGGGCGTGGTCGTAGGCCGTGGCGTACGTGCCGTCGGCGGCGACGCCCTGGCCGGCCAGCCACTCGCTGTCGGGCTCCGGACGGTGGCCGCCGTCCAGGTGGTCCCAGGAGGTGAGCAGACCGGAGCCGATGAAGTGGTGGTTGCCGAGGGCCTCGCGGACGCCGAGGTCGCTGAGGATCGCGGTGGGGATGCGCCGGTGCAGGGACTCCAGTGCGGCGGTCGAGGAGACCGTGACCAGCAGGTCGGTGCGGTCGAGGACCTCGCCCATGTGCCCGTACACGAGGCGGAAGTTGGGCGGCAGTCCGCCGGGCAGCCTCTCCGCGAGCCGCTGGTAAGGGAGTTCCTCGATGTGCGTGGTGTGCTCGCCGGGCTTGGAGCGCAGCTTCAGCAGCACCTCGCGGTCCGGGTGCAGCCTGGCGTGCTCGACGAGCCTGCGCAGCAGGTACGTACGGTCGGCGCGGGACGCCGGTACGGAGGGCTGAGCGGCGAACACCACGGTGTCGCGGCCCTTCTGCGGCCGGTGCGGGGCGCCGCCGAGGAACGGCAGTGCGGCCTCCGTGACGGCCGAGGCGTCGGCGCCCACTCCCTCGTACACGGCGCGGAAACGCTCCGCGTCGTGGCGGGAGTTGGCGAGAACGACGTCGGCGCCGTGGCGCAGCAGCAGACCGTCGGCGAGCTTCTCGTAGACGACACCGACATATCCCGTGACGACGACGGGTCTGGCGGGCAGTTGCAGCGCGGCAAGGCCGTGCAGCATCGCCTGGACGGCTCCCCCGACGAGGGCGAGTACGACGACGTCGTAGCCCTCGTCCCGAACCGTGTGCAGGAATTCGACGGCCGTCACCTCGCGCACCCGGTCGGTGTCGATACCGACGTCGCCGACCTCGGCGAGCTGGCGCGGGGTCGGGGTGGCCCGGCCGCGCAGCAGGAGTCCGCTGATGTCGGTGCGCCGCACCGGTCCCGAAGAGGCGCCGGTGGTGAGGCGGCGCGCGGTGAGCGCGCCCCATTTCCACCGGGTGTCGGAGTCTGCGAGCACGGCTACCCGGAGGGCGGTCGTCTTATCGGTACGTGGGGGCACGTCCCAGAACTTAGGAAGGCTTTTTGATTCGCGGCCCAACATGACGGCAACAGCTGGTTAACAGCCCGCCGACAGGCGGCGAATCAGCTCCGCGAATGCGCCGCAAGCGGCACGGAATCGACCCGGTTCATCATTCCGACATTCTTCGTTCACCTGTCGTCCTCCCCGGGGCAAAGGCAAATGACGTGCCCCCGCCTAGCGTGTGGCTCGTGGTTAAGCTCTCCGTCATCGTGCCGTTCTACAACGTGCAGACATATGCTCCCGACACCCTGAGAAGCCTGCGGGCCAACGCCCGCGAGGACTTCGAATTCATCCTCGTCGACGACTGTTCGACCGACGGGACTCCGGAGATCCTCATGCGCGCCGAGCGCGAGCTCCCCGGTGCCGTCCTGGTCAGACACGAGAAGAACGGAGGCCTGGCCACCGCACGCAACACAGGGATCGACGCGGCGCGCGGCGAGTACCTCACGTTCCTCGACGGCGACGACTGGGTGGCTCCCGGCTACTACGACCAGCTGCTCGCCGCCATCACGGACCTGGGCTGCGATTTCGTACGCACGGACCACGTGCAGTTCACGGACCGGGCGCGCACCGTCCACCGGGTCCCGCACGGCCTGCGCGGCACCGTCATGCGGCCGCGCGACGTGATTCTGCCGTCCGACAAGTCGACGCCCGTGGACTACGCGTACGCCTGGGCCGGCGCCTATCACCGCAGGCTCGTCGAGTCAGGACTGCTCCGCTTCCAGGACGGGCTGCGCACGGCCGAGGACCGGCCCTGGATCTGGCGCCTGCACCGCGAGGCCGATTCCTTCGCGGCGATCGGCCTGCTGGGTGTCTTCTACCGGCGTGGCGTGGCGTCCTCGCTCACCCAGATCGGCGATGTGCGGCAGCTCGACTTCATCCGGGCCTTCGATCAGGTACTCGAGGAAACGGCACGGGACGCGGAGGCAGAGCGCCTGCTCCCAAAGGCAGTACGGACCTATTGCGCTGTCATGGCACATCACCTGGAATCCATCGAAAGGTTCGAACCAGCAGTGGCACGGAAATTGCGCTCCATGAGCGCGGCGTCTCTTCGGCGTATGCCCCAGGAAATTCTCGCCGATACGCTGAATTCGCTGGGCGACCGCCGTGCGGCCCAGTTGCGCCGCGTACGCCGTCGCTCCGTGTCCCGGGAGGTCGCGGCCTGATGGCTGGCATGTACACCGCACCGGCCGGCCGGTCCACCACCCAGATCTTCTCCGCGTGCACGCAGTATGCCGCCGCCACGGTCGTCGCGGCGTTGCGCGCGGGCCAGTTCGGTCCGCGCTCCGAGCACCGGCGCATTCTCGTCGTGAGCGACACCTCTCCCTCTCCCGAGCTGGGCACACCGCTCCATCGCAGGCCCGGATTCGAGAAACTGGAGTCCGAATTCGACACCGTGCACTCCTGGAACGAGTTCATCCAGCCGTTCCACCCCGCGGGATGGTCGCCCCGGGAGCAGGACGCCTCGCTGTGGGAGCGGGCTGTGCGCAAAGCGTGGGATCTCGGAGACGGACCGGTCGAGATCGCCTGCGAGTCCATCCAGGCCAACCCGTCCCAGGCCCTCGCGCAGATCTTCGGCGAGAGCCCGGTGCACATCTACGCCGACGGTCTGATGAGCTACGGTCCGACCCGCAACAAGGTCGACCCGATGATCGGCACCCGCATCCGCCGGCTGCTTCACCTGGACCTGGTGCCGGGCCTGCGGCCGCTGCTGCTGACCGAGTTCGGCGTCGAGTCCGAGATCGTACCGACCGACGTCTTCCTGAAGGTGCTGGACGAGCTTGCCGGATCGACCGAAGTCAACGGTCCCTCCGAGCCCGCACCGGCTCTGCTGCTCGGCCAGTACCTTTCCACGCTCGGCATCCTCACTCACCAGCAGGAGGAGGAACTGCACGCGCGGATGCTGCGCGGCGCCGTCGCACTCGGCCACACCCGGGTCGTCTTCAAGCCGCATCCCAGCGCGCCGGCCCACTGGGCGCAGCGGCTGGAGCAGGAGGCGGAGCGACTCGGTGCCGAACTCACCGTTCTCGACAGCCCCGTCCTCGCCGAGACGCTCTTCCGGAGCATGCGGCCGGCTCTGATCGTCGGGTGCTTCTCCACCGCGCTGCTCACCGCCGCCACGTTCTACGGACTCCCGGTCGCCCGTGTCGGCACCGACACCCTGCTGCAGCAGCTCACCCCGTACCAGAACAGCAACCGCATCCCGCTGACCATCGTCGATGCGCTGCTGCCCGACCTGGAGGACGCGCCCGCCGTCACCGGCTGGTCGCTTCCCTCCGCCGAACAGGTCCGGGGTGAACCGACCGACCTGGTCAGCGCTGTGGGCTACGCCATGCAACCGCAGATACAGGACGCGCTACGCCCCCATGCGGAGCGCTACCTCAGCCGGCACCACGGCAACATCTGGCGCTATTTCAAACGGCGTCGGCTGACCGCACTGGGGCTGCCCGGCGCCGTCCCCGCGCAACTCGCGTTCATCCCGCGCAATGCGACGGTGCGCCGGATCGCCCGCAAGGCCCGCACCTTGAAGCGAGCGGCAGCGAGCTGATCCGCGCTCTCCCGATCCTCGAAGCGAGCGGCGAGCTGATCCGCGCTCTTCCGCAGCTTCATGACGGCAATTGCCCTGGTTGCTTCCGGTTACGGCAGAAGTTCCGGCCGGTTACGCGAGCGGACCTGGGACGGCCGGTTCCAGCGAACCCACATGTCCCGGCCGGTTCCGGGAAAGGAGCGTCCCCGTGGCCGAAGCGCCCACAGCACCCGCGCCTCCAGCGGCTGCCATAACACCTGCCCCTTCCGCTGCCCCGTCCCCGGCCCCGCGGAACCCGCGCTCCGGCGGAGACGGAAACCGCATGCGGGCCCTGGACGGACTGCGCATCATGGCCGCACTCATGGTCTGCGCGTACCACTACGCGGGGAAGGGAGGGCCGGTCGCGCAGTCCTGGGGACAGTCTCCGGCCCATGTCTTCCCGACACTTTCCCAGGCGGCGGTCTACGGCTGCCTCGGAGTGCAGTTCTTCTTCATCATCAGCGGCTTCGTCATCTGCATGAGCAGCTGGGGGCGTTCAGCGGGCGACTTCTTCCGGTCCAGGGTCGCGCGCCTCTATCCGGCGTACTGGGTCGCGATCGTCCTCGTCACGGCGGCCGCATGTGTCCTGCCGGTCGTGGTCAAGCCATTGCGCTCGGACGAACTGCTGCTCAACCTGACGATGCTGCAGCAGCCCATGGGCGCGGACCGGGTGCTGGGCGTGTGCTGGACGCTCTGGGTGGAGCTGCGCTTCTACGTGCTGTTCGCGCTCTTCGTCGTCTGGCGTGGTGTCACGTACCGCAGGGTGGTGACCTTCTGCTGTCTGTGGACGTTCGCGGGGGTGCTCGCCCGGGTCGCCCAGACCCCGCTGACGGACGAACTGGTCATGCGCGACCACGCGCCGTTCTTCATCGGCGGCCTGGCCCTGTACCTGATCCACCGGTACGGCAGCGACCTGCTGCTGTGGGGAATCGTCGTGATGAGCTTTCTCCTCGGCCAGCGCTACTCCGTCACCGCGCTCTGGCACCCGGGCATGAGCGGCGACTTCCACCGCTCGCCGTACGTGATCCAACTGATCGTCGCCGCCGCCTTCCTCTCGGTCGCAGCGGTGGCACTGGGGTGGCTGCGCTGGGCGAACTGGCGCTGGCTCACCGTCGCCGGCGCCCTGACCTACCCGTTCTACCTGGTGCACGAACATCTCGGCTGGTTCGCCATCCGGATCCTGCACCGCGGCTGGGGCCTGCCTCCGATCCCGACACTGCTCGGCGCGGTCGGCTCGCTGCTGATCCTCGCCTGGCTGATCCACCGGTACGTGGAAAAGCCGGTCGGCCCGCGCCTGAAGCGAGCCATGACCACCCAGAGCGCCCGGTTGCACGCGGCGTTGCGCATGGGTGCGTGAGCGGGATGCGACGGAGTGGCCGTGCCGACGGGGGCACCGACACCGGCGTCTCCGCCACTGTCTACGCCCACGTCCGACTCCGCCTCCAGCACGACGCCATCGACCTCCTCGGCCACACACTCCACAAACCTGCCGAGACCACCGATCAGTCCGCCGACTGCGACTGCACGTGGGGAATGATGGCTCGCGATCAAGCCTCACGCCAGCTCGACAGCCACCCCGCGACGCTCGAAGCATTCGAGAATCAAACCCATCACAGTTTTGCCCTCGATATAAGTAGGCAAGGTTCCGAGTGCATCCATTGCAACCGCGGAGTCCTGCCAAACGAGCCGGAACGGGGCTGCTGGGCCGTGTCCGCCGAAGAGGCAGTCATCGAGGGCGGCCAAGTTTCCACCGTAATATCCGCCGGGCCCATTCATAGCTTCGCCGATAGCACAGTAGAAACTGGCGAGATCATCCACATGGGCACCTGCTAGCACATACTCCCCGGCGGGATTCTTTTCCTGGGACGATTCTCTCCCGCACATTCGAGCAACTTCGATCCAGCCCTCTCTCTGCCCCCGTGGGAGATTCACCCAATCATTCATGGTTGCGGGTGCACGGCGGCCCCAGGCTTCCCACAGAGCGCCCGCACTTGCCTCAGGAATTACGTTAAGCCAGCAGGAAATGACGGCTGTTACAGTGAGATCCGGATTCTCTGTCCAGCCTTCCAGTGTGGCGGACCCTGCAAAATACGAACCTATTACCTTCCCATGTGCACCGTGGATACCGATCCACACATTCCCCAGCTGTCCTTCGCTGAACGATCCAGCGGTCCAGGATCTTTTTAGGGTATCGGTAGGAATCAGGCCAACCAGCCGAGGATGAAGCCAGGCTCCGCCGCCACTCAGCTCGCCGACTGTTTCATCATCGAATTCAGAGAGCGCATCGGATGACCCAATGAAGAAATCATCAAGACCAGCAAAGTTTCCGAGATGAGTGCCTTCGTCATCATCCAGATGGAGCGAGAATTCGAAGGATGCGGCTGATGTGCCCATCGAGGCGAGTCCATTCAAATGAGGGCGCTCGAGGGGCCTGCGCTATACGCAAAGCCCCTCAGGCGTGCACCTGCGCATTAGCGAATACGGGCGATCTAGTTTCCGTAGCCCTCAGGGAACTCCTGAATCGTCCTGTAGTGGTTGTCGCTCCATCCCATGCGGCCCGACTCTTCGTGCTGCAAGATTCTCATTTCGTTCCCGGGGCGATTCGATGGCACGACCCACTCCTTCGAATCCTTCCAATGCCTCTGGGTCGGCTTGTCGCCACGAAATATCTTCTGCACGCCATCATCGTCGAGCTGAGGAATACCTTCCCCTCGCTTGACGGCCGTGTAGTGATACTTCACTTCCTTGGGAATAGGGAGTTCCCTCGGCCCGGAAGAAACCTTCTTGGCGCAGTTGTGAACGAGGACCGGAGTGGCACCCGCGACCACATAGTACGTATGCGCCCGGTCGACGCTCAGGTTGTAGACCGCCGCCGCCTGCGTCCAGCCGCGGACCGCTTCCACCTGGACGTGGGTGCCTGAGCCGGTCTCCAGCCACTGGCCCGGCTTCAGGTCCTCGGCCTTCAGCCACTTGCGTGCGGACGGGACCCAGAACGGGTGGCCGGCGGTTGCGGTCAAGGTGTCGGTGGCGGTGCCCTGGAGGCCGTCCGTGTCGAGGGTCAGGCGAACCAGTTTCTTCTGGCCCTTGCCCTTGATCGTGGCGGTGACCTCCTGGGTGGAGGTCTTGCCGGTGGTGGGGTCGGTGGCCCGTACCTTGTCGCCCGCCTCGACCTGTTCGATCGGTTGCCGGCTGCCGTCGGCCATCACCACTTCGGTGCCCGGTACGAAGCTGTTGCCCACCAGGTCCGAGGCGAGCTGGACGCATTCGACCGCCGACTCGACCCGGTCGAGTGTCTCGTCGGCCTTCTTGGCGGCCTTCGCGATGTCGTCCGCGTACTTCGCGGCCTTCGCCGTCATCCGGCCCGCCTTGGCCGCCCGGACCGCGCCCGCGCCGACGCCGCCGAGGGCCACACCGGCCACCGTCGCGACGGCCCAGGCGCAGGCCTCCATGTCGCCGGTGGTGACGCAGTCCCTGATGTCGTTGAAGCCGGTGACATCGCCGACCACGTTGCCGACCGTCTTGACGCCCTCCCACACCGCGCCCCAGTCGACGGAGTCGCGAACCGTCTCGACGACGGCGCCGACCTGTTCGACCACCGCCTCACGGATGGCGTCCGTCGCCTTCGCCACGTCCGCGATCACGTCCTTGGCCGCGCCGACGAGGATCGCCGGCAGATTGGGATCGGCCGTCACCACCGCCTTGGCCACCGCGATGAGCGGCCGGGCCGCGGCCACGATCTCGGGGATCGGGTTGTGCTTCGCGACGAAGGCGGCCGCCTCCCGGGCCTTGCGGCTGACCGCGGCCCGGGTCTCGTGGTAGATCCTGCGCGCCTCGGCCGCCTTCTCCCGGGCCCATTGGGTGAACCCGGTACTGCGTCCGACGCTCTTCGCGATCCGCACGCCGGCGTCGACGATCCGCTTGAGGCCGGACTTGCGGTAGATGTAGCTCGCCGCCTTGCCCGCGTAGCTGAGGGCCTTCTTCAGTGCGGAGATGGGGTGGCGGACCGTGTAGACGACCGCCTTGACGATGTTCTTGGCGGTCTTGACGGCGGCGCGGACGTACTTGTTCTTCTTGATCTTGTTGTACGCCTTCTTGCACCAGCCACAGCTGGGCCAGTGCCCGTCCGGGTCGGTGAAGTCCATCGGTGAGCCGGCACCGTAGGTGTAGCGGTTCGCGAGGATCGAGGCTCCGGAGGCGTACGTGTAGGAGTCCCGGGAGTCGAAGACCCCGGTGCCCGGGTCGTACCAGCGCGCCCCCATGTTCACCTGCGCGGTGTCGGGGTCGGTCCAGTCGCCCTGGTAGCCGGCGTTGCCCGCCGTGCCCGGCTGGGCGTCGCTCGACGCGGACGGCTGCCCGAACGGGTCGAAGGCCGTGGAACCGGTCAGTGCGGTGGCCGCGCCGTCGGTCGCCGACATGTCGCCGACCACGTCGCCGTGCTTGTCCGTCACCGTCAGCTGCGCCGCGCCGGTGCCCTCGGCGACCGAGAGCAGTTCGTCGGACGCGCCCCTGCCGTACGTGGAGTTGTTGTCCTTGACCGGGTCGGGGGCGAGGCCCGCGTAGCTGAAGTCCGCCTGGTTGCGGGAGGCCACCCGGTCCAGGGAGTCGTAGGTGTACTCCGTCCCGGACTCCCCCGCCTTCGTCAGCCGGTCGAAGGCGTCGAAGGTGAATTCCTCGGTCATCCCGGCGCTGGTCCGGCTGGCCAGGGTGCCGCGCGGGGTGTGGTCGTAGGTGTAGTCCCCGTCGGACAGCAGCCGGTTGCGTTCGTCGAAGGTGGCTGTCTTGTCGCCGTTCTTGACCCGGTTGCCGCTCTTGTCCCAGCCGTACTCGGTGGTGGTGCCGTTCTCCGTCCAGGAGGTCAGGCGTCCGGCGTGGTCGTATCCGTAACTGTTCTCACCGGCCTTGGCCGTTCCGGTGGTCTTCTTGGAGGTGAGGTGGTCGTCGGAGTCGTAGCCGTAGTCGGTCGACGCGATGGTGGCGCCTCCGCTGCTCTTGACGGTGTCCGTGTCGATCCGGCCCAGATCGTCGTAGGCGAAACTGCGCGACTGGCCGGCGCCGTAGTCGATCTCCTTGACGGAGCCCGCCCCGTCGTAGCGGTAGGTCTGGTTGGCGCCGGTGAGCGGGTCGGTGGCGGAGGTCAGCTGCCTGCGGGCGTAGCCGAAGCTCGCCGTGCCGGCGGCGTCGATGCGGGAGGTGAGCAGACCGTCGGCGTCGTACTCGTACGTCGCGGTGCCGGACGGCCCCTTCGCCTCGATCAGCGAGCCGCGGTCGTTGTACGCGTAGGTGTTGTCGCCCTTGGGGGACGAGGCCCTCGTCAGCCGGCCCGAGGAGTCGTAGCCGAAGTTCTTCTCCGCGGTGGCGGCCTCGGCGCCGCTGCCCGTCTCGTGGACGAGCAGCCCGGCCCGGTCGTAGCCGCGCTCGCGGGCCACGCCGCCGGGGGCGCTGAGCTTCACCGGCTGGCCTGCGGCGTCGTACGCGGTGGTCCAGGTGCGGTCCTGCGGTGCGGGGTCGCGGCTGGTCGCCGGTTCGACGACCGACTCGGCCAGGCCGAGGGTGTTGACCGTGTAGAGGGTCTTGTTGCCGCGGCCGTCGGTGTAACGGGTGCGGTTGCCCAGGGCGTCGTACCCGAAGGAGGTGGTGACGGACTCGGTGTCGGAGACGGGTTCGGTCTGCCCGGTCAGCCTGCCGAGGGCGTCGTAGTCGTAGCGGGTGGTGCGGCCCAGCGGGTCGGTGGAGGTGGTCAGGTTGCCGGCCGTGTCGTAGCCGTAGTCGACCTTGCGCAGCAGGCTGTTGGTCGCGTCCAGGTCGGAGTCCCGGACCAGTTGGCCGAAGGCGTCGAAGAGCTTGGCCGAGGTGCGTCCCATGCCGTCGGTGCTGCGGACCTCGCGGCCGCTCATGTCGTAGCCGAACTGGGTGACCACGCCGCCCGGGTCGGTCGCCCGGGTCAGTTGGCCCAGGTTGTCGTAGCCGTACAGGCTGATGCCGCCGCCGGGTTCGGTCTGCTTGACCACGTTGCCCGCGTCGTCGTACTCGTGGCGGGTGGTGAACGCGGCGGGCAGCGGCTTGCGTTCGATGCGGGTGGTGGTGACGGGCCGGTCGAGGTCGTCGTACGTGGTCTCGGCGCGCGCCCCGGACGGGTCGGTGACCGACAGGAGTTCGCCGGTTCGGGTGTAGGTGTACGACCACCGGGCGTGCTCGTCGTCCTTGCCGACGGGTACGTCCTTGTCGATGAGCCGGTTCTGCCGGTCGTAGTGGAACTCGGTGACCCGGCCGAGCGGGTCGGTCGCGGTGACCACGTTGCCCAGCGCGTCGTAGCTCCGGGAGGTCGTCGGGGTGACGGTCTCGGTGGAGCCGGGGGCCCGGTAGCCGGGGGCGGTGGCGGTGAGGGTGCGTCCCAGCCGGTCGTAGGTGGTGCGGTTGGTGTTGCCGAGGGCATCGACGGATTCGGTGACCGCGCCGAAGCTGTCGTAGCCGGTGTAGGTGGTCGGGCGGGAGGTGACAGTGTCCGCGCCGCCGGACTCGGTCGCCACGGAGGGCGAGGTGGCCGACAGCGGGCGGCCGACCTCGTCGTAGGCGTAGTCGGTGCGGTTGCCCGCCGGGTCGGTGCGGTAGGTGACGAGGCCGCGCTGGTCGTATCCGTAGACCGTGGTGCGGCTGTCGGTGCCGTTCTGGACGATCTCCTGCTGGGCGTTGCCCGCGTTGTCGTAGACGTACCGGACGGTCTCGGGTGTGACGCTCGTGGGCCACGGCACGTTGGAGGGGGCGCCGTTGGACGTGGTGGTCTCCACGTTGCCCGCGAGGTCGTAGGTGTACGTGGTCCGGCGGGCGAGCCCGGCCGGGTCGGTGACCTCGGACTTGGTGCGGCCGACCGCGTCGTAGGTGTACTCGGTGACGAGCCTGCCGTTGTTCGCCTTCTCGGTGAGGACGTTGCCGGCGCCGTCGTAGGTGTTGGACTCGACGACGATGTCCCGGCGGGTGCCGTCGGGGTTGTGGAATCCCTTGAGGGTGAGGGACTTGAGCAGGTCGTCGCCGAAGTACTCGTAGACGAGGTCGCGTCCCATCGCGTCGGTGTTGCGGACGACCCGGCCGCCCATGTCGTACGCGTACGACTGCAGGACGGTGTACTCCGGGTCCCCGCCGTCGTCGTCCCAGTCGCGCATCCGGGTCTCGGCCATCATGTTGCGCGCGGTGTACACGTAGTCGAAGTGGTTGCCGTTGGCGTCCACCATCGAGGTCTTGTTGCCGAGCGTGTCGTAGCCGTAAGTGGTCTCGCCGCCCTCGGCGTCGGTCACCTTCTCGGGCCGGCCGTACGCGTCGTACTCGAAGGTCATCACGCGTGCGGGGTCACCGCCGAGCACGTCGCCGACCTCGGTGCGCACGGTGTTGCCGTCGGCGTCGTAGCCGGTGACGGTGCGCTGCTGGTGCTTGGAGAGGGTGACGACGTTGGTGGCGGCCGGTTCGGTGGTGGAGACGAGCCGGGACAGCTTGTCGTAGGCGAGGGTGACGGTGGCGCCGGACGGCTGGGCGTCCGAGATGGCGGTCTCGGTCAGTTTGCGGCCCAGCGCGTCGTAGGTGAACTTCGTGACCAGGCCGGAGGGTTCGGTGACCTGGGCGAGGTCACCGCTATTGAAGTAAAGGTAGCGGGTGACCTTGCCGCACGGGTCGGTGGAGGTCAGCGGCAGCCCGGTGGGGGTGTTGCCGCCATTGACGGCGGGTTCGGCGCCCGTGGTGTAGGTGTTCTTGACGGTGCCGCCGTCGGCCGCCGTCTGCTGGGTGAGCAGCCCCCGGACGTCGTACTGGTACTGGGTGCGGAAGCGGGTGTCGGTGGGGCCGGAGGACCGGCCGTCGAGGGTCTGCGAGGGCTGGTCGGCACGCAGGTCGATGTCGCCGACCGGGGTCGGGTAGGTGGTGTACGAGGTCTGGCAGTCGTCCTTGGCCCGGCAGGTGGTGCGGCTGGTGACGTTGCCCCGGTCGTCGTAGCCGAGGGTGACCCGGTCGCCGTTCTCGCTGATGATGCCGGTCTGGAAGCCGTTGTCGTCGTACTCGAAGAGACGGATGGCGACACCGTCGGCGGGGTGCCGGATGAAGTCCGGTTCGCCGCCGCCGTCACCGGGCGGGTTGGTGCAGAACGCCGGGTCGCCCGGGTCGGGCTGGGTGCAGACCTCCTGCGGCGGGTCGGTGTCCGACGGACTTGGTGAAGGGTTGGAGTCGCGGGCGCCGAGCGCCATCGGCTCGCCGTAGCGGAGCATCCGCGAGGTCAGGCCGTCGTACTCGTAGAAGTACGGCGAGTCGACCGGGTCGTGGACCTCGACGGTGCGGCGCAGGTCCGTGTCGTTGCCGAAGACCGCGGGCGTACCGATCTTCCAGGTGCCGCCGTTGCGGTCGGTGTACTCCTGGACGCGGTCGCGGGCGGTGTCGTACGTGACCTCGGAGGCGGTGCGGCCCGACGGCAGCGTCGTCCGGGTCAGGACATCCGCGGTCCGGGTGCCCTCGCGGTAGTGACCGGCGACGGCCGTCGCACCGAGCGGGTGGTGGTAGACGGCGACGTCGTCGATGGCGCCGGCGAAGGAGCGGGGCCCGGTGCTGCCCCAGCCGGGCCATGAGGCCGTAGTGGTGGCGTGTGCGGCGCCGATCTGGTTGTAGGTCAGGTCGCCGGCGACGAGCTGCTTGCCGGTGAGGGTGCCGGAGAGCTTGCCGTCCAGGTAGAGGCTCTGGGTGGAGCCGGACGCCGAGAGCACGGCGTGGTGCCACTTGCCGTCGTTGACGTTCTTGGTGATGTCGGTGATCGGGGCGACGGTCCCGGTCCAGAACTGGCCGCGCAGCTTGCCGTCGTTGCCGACGTACAGGGCTGGCACACCGGTCCCGGGCGCGGTGCCCCAGGCCTTGTTCTGGTAGCCAACCAGCGGGCCGCCGACACCGGTCGCGGGCGTCTTGAACCACACCTCGACGGCCGTGTCCCGGCTCTTCTTGAGAGTGCCGGAGGGCAGCACGATGCGGGAGGTGTTGCCGTTGAATCCGGCCGCGGTGCCCGGGTCGCCGGAGAGGGCGCCGGCCGCGCCGAGGGTGACGTCGGTGGAGGTGCCGCGGTCCTTGCCGAGGTTGGCCTCGACGGCGCTGTCGGCGGCCGTGCCTTCGGCCTCGCCCAGCTTCCAGTAGGACTCGGGGCGGGAGTCGAGCACCGTGCTGCCGTAGTGGCTGCCCGCCCCGTACTCGTACCGGGTGCAGCCGCCGGTCGGGTCGCAGACCTTGTCGAGCAGGTCGCCGGTGTAGGTGTACGACCAGGTCAGCGGGGCGCCGTCGACCTGGTTGGTCGACACCGCGGTGACGTGGGAGCCGGTCCAGGTGAAGTTCAGCGCGCGGCCGCTGCGGGGGTGCGCGGCGCTCTGGATCTTCCCGCCGGACCAGGTGTAGGTGACCACGTTGGACGAGGCGTCCGTGATCTTCGTGAGCAGGCCGCCGGTGCTGAAGTCGTACGTGGTGCCGGACTTGTCCTGGAGCCGGTAGGTGCCCGCCGTGGCGTCGAGGGTCAGCTTGGCGTACCGGCCGGGCGGCGGGGCGAAGGTGCCGTCGGGGTTCTTGCCGAAGCGGACGTCCTGGCCGTCGGGGTAGCGGATGACGACGTTGCCGCTGCCGTCGTCGTCGGCGGTGAGCCGCATGTCGTACCGGGTCGACCAGCCCGCGCCGAACGCGAGGTCGCGCCGCGGGTCGAGGCTGTTGTACGTGCGGACGAGAGTCAGGTCGGGCCCGGTCGTGGTGAGCGACGCGTCGATGGCGGAGGAGGAGAAGTTCCCGACGTTCGGGTCGAACTCCTTGCCGGGCGCCTCGGACAGCCGCGAGGTGATCTCGGGCTGCGGCACGGCGGCGACCAGCGCGACCTGCGCGGTGGGCACCTCGTTGGACGCGTCCTTGACGAAGCCGCGCCACAGGTAGGTGGTGCCCCACTTCAGCCGGCCGGCCGGGACGGGGTAGGCGGACGACGTCTGGTAGGCGGAGGTGGTGCAGCCAGTCGGCTTGCCGTCCTTGCCGGCCTCGCAGATCTCGTACTTGTACTGAAGCGCCGAGCCAGGCGGGGCGTCGATGTCGACCCCGCTCGCCCACAGTTGCGGGGTGAGGGTCTGGGCCTGGTAGCCGTTGGGCGGGAACTGCTCCTTGACCACCGGGGCGATGTCGAAGACCTGGAGGGTGAGCCGGCCGGGCGGGACCTGTTCGTCGGTGAAGACCTTGCCGCCGGTGCGCACCATGGTGAAGTCGAGCAGATACGTACCCGGTGGCAGCGCCTTGATGGTCGCGTCGAGCGTGGTCTTCGCCCCGTGGGCAACACTGCCGGTCAGGTTGGCGGACCGCTGCTGGGTGACCAGCTTGCCCTTGGCGTCATAGGCGCGGTACGCGAGGTAGTAGGTGCTCGGGGTCCAGGTCTCGGCCCCCGTGTTCGTCACCGCGACCTTGACCTTGCCCGCCTGGTTCTGCAGCACCGGCGGGTCGGGGACGGGCTTGGGGAAGGCGTACGTGGCGCTGTACGGGGAGTGCGTGACGAACAGCTTCGGCGGGTTCGCGGTGGCGTGGCCGGTGAGCTTCTTGAAGGAGAGCGTGTCGGTGGCCGAGGCGCGCAGCGACAGGCCGTTGTTGGGCTGGGTGCCGTCGGCCCAGCGCTGGACCAGGTCGCGGCCGCCCTTGCCGAGGTCGAAGAGTTCCCCGGCCGCGGGGCAGCTGGACTTGGAGGCGCCGAAGGCGACGTGCCCGTACGCGAACGACCTGGTGGCCAGCGCCCCGCCGACCGAGGGGCCTGGATAGGAGGTGCCGGTTCCCGCGGTCCAGGACTGGGTCACCGGGTGGACGGAGACCGGTCGCGCCTTGCAGGAGGCGGAGTCGAAGTTCACGATCTGGAGCTGCGCCCCGAAGATCCGGTGATTGCGCAGCCGGTCGTCGAGGCCGGGGAAACCGAGGTAGGAGTAGGTCGCGCCGGACGGACCGCGGCCGACCTGGAGTTCGTCGGTGCCGACCACGGACGGGCCGCCGTCCCGGACGTACATGGACGTGGACGCGGCGCCGGTCTCGACGGACGGGTCGACGCGGACGGGGAAGGCGCGGTCCGGGTCGGTGAGCCAGCCGCGGTCGGCGTTCACCTTCAGGGCGGGGCGGCCATCCCGGTCGACGAGGGTGTAGCGGACCGCAAACGAGGTGGCGCCGCGGGCGTCCGTCATGAACCCGGCCGGGATGACGGCCCTGGTGCGGCCGTCGGAGCCGGTGAGCACGACCGAACCGTCCCGGACGGTGGCGTCGAGGCCGTCGAGCGCGAGCGGGAAGACGAACTCGGCGGGTGCGGACGCGGAGTGCAGGACCAGGGTCTCCTTGACCCCGCCGGCCTGCGAGTCCAGCCAGAGATCGGTGCCGGGCAGGACCTGCTCGTAGCTGACCCGGGTGCCGTCCGCCGTGCCCGGTGCGGCGGCGGCGCCGCTCAGCCCGTAGCCGAAGGACTCACCGGACGGGAGGGTGAGGGAGGCCAGCTGCGGGGCGTCGGCGCGGGAGGCCAGGCTGAGGCCGACCGAGTCGGCGGTGTTGGTCCACCCGGTGGCGTCCTCTCCCGTGCTCCGGCCGGTGCGGGCGCCCTGGGCGGGGCCCTTGCGCTCGGTCAGCTTCGAGTCGATCGAGTGCCAGTCACCCTTGTTGTCACGGTAGTTGATGGGGGTGGTGGAGATCTCGCTGGTGCGGGTGCCGTCCTGGTTGGCATAGGTACGGCTGCGCGCGTCGCGCTCGGAGACGATCTCCGTACTGGTCCCGCGGTCGAATCCGGTGACCCGGGCGGCGGGCGGCTCGGCGACCTCGGCAATGTTGGGCCGGACAGCGGGCCGGGCCGGTTGCGGGGCTCCGAGCGGGTACTTGGCGCGCAACGACTGCGGCGGCTCGGTGTTGCTCCGCCCTTCCGCGGTGTGGCTGAGCCCTTCGGCGCTCCCCCAGCGCTGGTCCGGCCCCTCGGCGGCCTTCGGCGGTTCCGGGAACAGCGGGAAGCCGGTGCCGGCCAGGGCCAGCGAGCCGATCGCGAGCACCACGACGACGGCCAGGCCGACGGACCTGCCCCAGATCCCACGTACCGCACGGGGCATCAGCAGACGGCGCGCGATTCTTCGGTACGCAGGCACGGACCCCCCAAGTGCGTTACGGAACAGACCAGTTGATGCTGAGTGCCGTGAGGGAGGTGTGTCGACACATGCACCGACTGTTCATGTACCCGTCAACCTGGAAAGCGCTGTCTTCACCCGGCCACTACCGCACCGTTCACCTCTGCTCGCCTAGCGTCCGGCTGCATGACTTCCAACTCGATGCCACGCAAAGCACGTTGGACTGCGGCCATGACCGCCACCGTCGCCGCAATCCCGCTGCTCGTGGCCCTGCCCGGCACCGCACACGCGGCGGAGGCCGCCACTTGCACCACCACGGGCCCCGTGTACGCCCTGGACTCTGCGGGCAAGCTGCTGCGTTACGACATGCCGACCCCGGTCAGCGGCGGCAATCTGGCCTCCCCCAGCACGATCGACACGACCTGGAGCGGCTACGGCCGGATGCTGGCGGGCCAGGGCGCACGCTTCTACGGAATCAAGTCCGACGGCCTCTACCTGAGCCACCGGGTCAGCTCGACCGGCGCCTGGGACATCCACCACAAGAAGATCAGCCCCAACTTCGGCTGGCTGACCAAGGCCGAGGACCGCGACCAGATCACCATCGACCGGGGTGACCGGATCTGGGTGCTGGACAACGCGGGCGCGCTGCGGACGTACAAGTACGACTCCGCCGCCGACACCTGGAGCGCCGACAGTGGGAAGATCATCGACCAGGGCTGGGAGCGCTACGACCTGATCGTCGCCGCCGATTCCGGCGTGGTCTACGGCCGTTCCGCCACCGACGGCCGGCTCTACCGCTCGCGCTACGACTTCACCAGTC
Source organism: Streptomyces sp. NPDC048411 (assembly GCF_040704695.1). Classification (NCBI taxonomy): domain Bacteria; kingdom Bacillati; phylum Actinomycetota; class Actinomycetes; order Kitasatosporales; family Streptomycetaceae; genus Streptomyces; species Streptomyces sp. NPDC048411. The sequence continues at coordinate 16,960 of NZ_JBEZKL010000027.1, read as the reverse complement.
AGCGCTGGCTCGAGCGGCACGTGGTGGAGAGCCTGGCCGACTGGCACCAGTATTCCAAGGGGATCACCTCGATCGGCGGTGACACCCTGGTCGGCGTAACCGGGACCGGCGCCGCCGACTACTACCGCTTCGATGAGAACATCCGCGACTTCCCGGTCTACAACAAGACCGTCGGCAGCGCGGGTTGGCAGAACTACTCCAACGTCGCCGGGGCCCCGGACGCCTGCCGCATCACCGCGAACCACACCCCCGCCTCCCCCTCGGTACCGCTGGAGAGCTTCACCCCGGCCGCGGTGACCCAGTCGTCCACGGGGTCCCTGGAGTTCGCGTACACGGACAACATCGGCCGCCTGGTGCACGGCCGGATGGCGGACACCTCGGACTACAACGGCGTGCAGTGGACCACCGTGTCCGGCAACGAGGCCTTCACCGGACGCCCCACCCTCAGCGAGCACACCGACGGGCGCATCGTCCTCACCGCGCAGAACACCTCCGGCAGCATCTGGCAGCGCAACCAGACCGCCAAGGCCTCCGCGGACTGGAACGACTGGAACGACCTGGCCGGCGCCATGGCCCACCACCCGGTCACCGCGAAGACCCCCGACGGGCTGCTCGTCCAGTTCGCCGTCGACAGCAACGGCAAGCCCTGGTACCGCATCCAGCAGCGGGCCAATGTCGACTTCATGGGCTGGATGCCGCTCGCCGGATCGGGGCTCGACGGCACCCTCCAAGCCGTCACCGTCCGCGACGGCATCCAGCTCTTCGCCACCACCACCGGCGGAACGCTGACCACCGCCCGGTTCACCAAGGACGGCAGCATCTCCGCCTGGTCCGGCCTCGGCGCACAGAACGTCAGCGGCACGCCCTCCCCCGTCGTCTACCCGGGGTACCGCATCCGGGTGTTCGCCAACGACGGCCAGGGCCACATCGTCACCGCCGCCCAGTCCGCCGAGAACGGTGCCTACGGTTCCTGGGAGACCGTCGACGGGCTGACCGCCGACGGCGAGCCGAGCGCCGTCATCTCCCCGCTGACCGGCCTCACCGAGATCACCGCGCGCGGCACCGACGGCACCATCCACAACACCGGCGAGACCACCCAGGGCAGTGGCACCTGGCGCCCCTGGCAGCAACCGACGTCCGAGGCCGCCGCCACCGCGCCGACCGCCTTCACCTACACGAACAGCAACGGCCCGACCTGGGCCTACACCTTCCGTACCGCCGACAACCAGACCCGCATCTACCAGGTCCGGCAGAGCTTCGCGCGCACCGCCGCAAGCACCACGCAGGACGCACCCCGGTTCCAGGGCCAGGCCCTGCCCAAGCCGTCCGACAACTGATCCGAGGCGTGGGGGCGGGCCGAGAGGGTGGCGCCGCCCCCGGCCCGCTGGGCGTCACCGCGGTCACACGCTGCTGAGCGAAAGCTTCGCGGCGAACCCCAGGAACAGCACACCCGCCGCCGAAGTGGCCCCGGCCGACAGCCGCTTGCGGCGACGGAACGCGGCGGACAGCCGGGTGCCGCCGAATATGAGCGCCGACAGGTAGAGGAAGCTCGCGATCTGCAGCAGCGTCCCGAGCAGCAGGAAGGACAGCGCCGGATAGGCGTACCCGGGGTCGACGAACTGCACGAAGAAGGAGATCAGGAACAGGATCGCCTTCGGGTTGAAGAGGCTCACCACCAGCGCCCGCCGGTACGGCCGCTCCACCGCCCCGGCCGCCGTCCTCGTCCCGCCCGGTCCGGCGGCCTCGTCCGGTCCGGCGGCCTCGTCCCTCAGCTCGGCGATCTGCCGGTGCCGCTCGCGCCACATGGACGCCGCGGCCCGCAGCATGCCGATCGCCAGCCAGGTCAGATAGCCCGCGCCCGCGTACTTGACGACGGCGAAGAGCACCGGCGTCGTCTGCAGCAGGGAGGCGGCGCCGAGCGCGGACAGCGTCATCAGCACGGTGTCACCGGTCCACACACCGGCAGCCGCCACATACCCGGTCCGCACACCGCGACGGGCGGCGACCGAGAGCACGTACAGCGAATTCGGCCCCGGCAGCAGAACGATCAGCACGAGGCCGACGAGATAGGTCGGAAGGTCAGTGACACCCAGCATGAGCAGGAGTGTCGCACGGGGGTACGACACTCCGCTCGGGTGTCTCAGCGGACGGTTCGGGGGTCCGGAAAGTCCCGGGGTCAGTCCTCGTCGCCGTCCAGGAGGCGGTCCACGGAGAGCTTCATCTCAACACCGACCACGTCCGGCACAGTGAACGAGGTCCCGCGCTTGTGGGACACCTTGTTCTTGTACTCGCCGCTCCGTGGATCGCTGCAGAGCAGCACCTGGTCATGCTTGCGATCGACCACGACGTAGACCGGAATGCCCGCCTGGGCGTAGTCCTCAACCTTGGGGCCGAGGTCGTCAGCCCAGTTGGCCGAGGTCACCTCCACCACCATGCGGAAGGCGTGGGCGGCGTAGCAGTTCTTCATTGCATGGGCGTCCCGAAAGTCTGCCTCGACGACCGACAGATCGGGAATCGCGTAGTCGTCCGGCCCGGTGGGCAACCACAGGCCGACCGCCTGGACGAGCCTGAGCCCCACCGTGCGCGCCTTGGCGCCGAATTCCTCGCTGAGCCAGGACAGCGCCAGCGCGTGCGTTCCGTCCGCCGGTGGTGTCACAGTGAGCCTCCCCTGGAGAATCTCCACGCGATGCCCAGGCAGCGAGCGTGCGAGCTGCTCGGCTGCCTCGCCGAGCGTCAGCTCGGGCTGTTCCTGCTCCCGCACCTGCTCCTCGTGCTGTATTACGGCCACGGCATCCTCCTTTCGGGGACCACTGTTCACGAGCTTATCCGTGGCCACGGACATTCGGCGAGAGATCACCCTCGCGGGTGCACATCGCCTCAGAACGCGTCCGACGGCACGTACGCCCCCCACACCTCCCGCAGCGCGTTGCACACCTCACCGACGGTCGCCCGCGCCGCCAGTGCGTCCTTCATCGGGTACAGGACGTTGTCCGTCCCCTCGGCCGCCTTCTTCAGCCGGCCCAGTGCCTCGTCGACCGCGCCCTGGTCGCGCTCGGCCCGCAGCTTCGTCAGCCGGGCCGCCTGCTGGGCCTCGATCGCCGGGTCGACGCGGAGCGGCTCGTACGGCTCCTCCTCGTCGAGCTGGAAGCGGTTGACGCCGACCACGACACGCTCGGCGCTGTCGGTCTCCAGGGCGATGCGGTACGCGCTGCGCTCGATCTCGTTCTTCTGGAAGCCGCGCTCGATCGCGCTGACCGCGCCGCCCATGTCCTCGACCTTGCCCATCAACTCCAAGGCGGTGGCCTCGACGTCGTCCGTCATCTTCTCGACGACGTACGAACCGGCGAACGGGTCGACGGTCGCGGTGACGTCCGTCTCGTACGCCAGGACCTGCTGGGTACGGAGTGCGAGCCGGGCGGACTTGTCGGTCGGCAGGGCGATCGCCTCGTCGAACGAGTTGGTGTGCAGCGACTGCGTGCCGCCGAGGACCGCGGCCAGCCCCTGGACCGCGACGCGCACCAGGTTGACCTCGGGCTGCTGCGCGGTGAGCTGGACGCCCGCGGTCTGGGTGTGGAAGCGCAGCATCAGCGACTTGGGATTCTTCGCGCCGAACTCCTCCTTCATCACCCGGGCCCAGATCCGGCGGGCGGCACGGAACTTGGCGACCTCTTCGAGGATGGTCGTACGGGCGACGAAGAAGAAGGAGAGACGCGGGGCGAACTCGTCGACGTCCATGCCGGCCGAGACGGCGGTACGGACGTACTCGATGCCGTCCGCGAGGGTGAACGCGATCTCCTGCGCGGGCGAGGCTCCGGCCTCCGCCATGTGGTAGCCGGAGATCGAGATGGTGTTCCACTTCGGGATCTCGGCCCTGCAGTACTTGAAGATGTCGGCGATCAGCCGCAGCGAGGGCCCCGGCGGAAAGATGTACGTGCCGCGGGCGATGTACTCCTTGAGGACGTCGTTCTGGATGGTGCCGGTCAGCTTGTCCGCCGGGACGCCCTGCTCCTCGCCGACCAGCTGGTAGAGGAGGAGCAGCAGGGCGGCGGGGGCGTTGATCGTCATGGACGTGGAGACCTTGTCCAGCGGGATACCCCCGAACAGCACCCGCATGTCGTCGATCGAGTCGATCGCCACCCCGACCTTGCCGACCTCACCGGACGCGATCGGCGCATCGGAGTCGTGACCCATCTGGGTGGGCAGGTCGAAGGCGACGGAGAGACCCATCGTGCCGTTGGCGATCAGCTGCTTGTAGCGGGCGTTGGACTCGGAGGCCGTGCCGAAGCCGGCGTACTGCCGCATCGTCCACGGCCTGCCGGTGTACATCGTGGGGTACACGCCGCGCGTGAAGGGGTAGGCGCCGGGCTCCCCCAGCTTGTCGTCGGCGTCCCACCCGTCGAGTGCGTCCGGCCCGTACACCGGCTCGATGGGCAGTCCCGACTCCGACTCGCGCGTCATCTGCTGTGCCTCCCACTGAAGCTACTAACTGGTAACCAACGATCCTCGCGACGGACTGTAGCGGCGGGCACGCGACCGGTGGAGGGGCACCGGCTGGGACCTTGCTCACAGGGTGCGTCCTACGGCCTTCGCCACCGCACTCACCATCATGCGCGGGCTTTGGCAACCGGGCAGAGCGGGAATCCGTCCCAAGAGACAACGAAGGAATCAGGGGGCCGAGGCTGATGCGGATACACAGAACCCGGCACGGCGCAGGAACGACACACCGGGCAGCCGCTACGGCGGTGAGCGCCGTAACCGTCCTGACGCTGGCCGCCACGACCGCGGGCTGCCAGACGCATGCCTCCGGCGGTTCCGCGGCGAAGCCCTCGTCCCCGCCGAAGACCTCCGCCCCGGCGGCCGACGACGCCAAGCCCGCCGCGACCCCCTCGCCGCCGACCGCCGCGCCCTCTCCGCCGGCGCCCACCGCATCGAAGCCCGCTCCGCAGGGCCGGACGCTGATGGCCACCGGCTCCGAGGGCAAGCAGGTTAGGGAACTGCAGGCCCGGCTCCGTCAGATCGGCCACTTCGACCGCAGCCCGACGGGCTACTACGGGACGCTCACCGTCGCCGCCGTGCAGTCCTTCCAGGGCAAGCGCGGTCTGTCCCGTACCGGCCGAACGGACACCGTCACCTGGCAGAAGCTGGTCGCCATGACGCGGAAGCCGACGGCCGCCGAGCTGAACCCGCCGACCACCCGGCCCGCCGCCAGGCCCGACAAGCGCTGTATGACAGGGCGGGTGCTCTGCATCAGCAAGAACAGCCGGACCCTGTCATGGATGATCGACGGCCAGGTCGTCTCCTCGATGGATGTGCGGTTCGGCTCGCAGTACACGCCGACCCGCGAAGGCACCTTCTCCATCTACTGGAAGTCCCGGCACCACGTGTCGACGATCTACCACACGGCCATGCCGTACGCGATGTTCTTCAGCGGTGGTCAGGCGGTGCACTACTCGGCGGACTTCGCGGCCCGCGGCTACACCGGCGCGTCGCACGGCTGCGTGAACGTCCGGGACGAGGGGAAGATCGCCGCCCTCTTCGACCAGGTGCGCAATGGCGACAAGGTCGTCATCTACTGGTGAGCAGAGGCGAGGAAAGGGGGCGCGGGCGGGACCGGGGGAACGTGTCCCACCCGCGCCAGATGCGCTGAGCCGAAGGTACGGGGGGAACCCCGGCTCTGTGCGCTGCCGATGACCAGTCGGCTCACTCCGTACAGCGCCGACGGACCGAAAAGTGTCACACCCGGTGCCGGCGGGGCGGCCGGACCGGCTCAGCCGTCGACCGGGACAGCCGGAGCCGTGGCCTTCGGGGAGGCGACACCGGTCGGGGACGCCGAGGCCGACGGGGCCGGGGTACCGGGCGCGAACCAGAGCGACTGGAGCGCGTTCGCACTGCCGTCGGCCCGGTCCGCCGCGTTTGCGCCGGCTTTGTTCTGCTCGTCGCCGCCGCTCTTCCCCTGCCCCTGGTCGTCCTCGTCACCGGCCTTGTCGACAATCTCCTGACAGAACTGGTCCAGGTTGTCGGCGCCGTCGGCCAGCTTTTCGAGGCGGCGTCTGCGGGTGTCGTTGAGCTTGCCGTCGCGGTAGTCACGGCACGCCTGGAGGGTCCCACCCGACGTGTCGTCCTGGCCGCCGTCGGGCGTGCCCTCGCTGTCGGTCGCGTCCGGGGAACGGGGGCCGACGCTCCCGCCGTTCGGCGCGCCGCTCCCGTCCGGCGTTCCGACCGGGCCGGGCGTGCCGTCCCGGTCGCCCTCGCCCTGGTGGGTTCCACCGGAAGAATCCGGGGACGGGTTCACGTCAGGCGATCCCGATGGCGGAGCGGTCGTCCTGTCGGACGCGTCCCCGGAGCCCCGTTCCTCCGGAAACGCCGACGCCGATACCGAGGAGGCCGGCAGCGGGTTGGCGTGTTTGCCGAACGGACCAGGAAGCACTCCCGTGCCTGCCGCGACGGCCACCCCGCTGAGCGCGCAGCCGGCGAGGGAGGCGGCAAGACCGAAACGGACGGAACGGCTCCAGTGCGACGCACGCCTGTGGCCGCCCCAAAAGGACAAAGGGCTGATGCGCACCGGTCCCAGCGTCTGCGGCCCACTGCCCTTCGCGGTGTGTCCCGCCGACCGGACGTCCGCCGATGCCGTCGCCCGTGTCCCTGCACGCGCGGTGCGCGGGACCGTCCGGAACGCGGCCAGCGCGGCGGCCTCGCCCGGCAGTTCACCGGTGGCCGGACGGGCGCTGCGGGCAGCCGCGCCCAGCGCGGCCGCGAGCCGTTCGGCGTCGGCGCGCGCATGGCCCTCGCCGGGATCGACCGGCTCGCCGCGGAGCAGTCGCTCCGCCGCGTCCCTGTCAAGCCATGCGTCCTGCTCGTCGGCCATCACATGTCCCTCTGCGTCCACGGACGCGAATCCGTCACACCGGCGGAGGTCGCCAGACCGGTCCGGGAAAGGCGCTGCGTGGGTACGGCGCCGAGTTCCGCCGCATGATCTGCCGCGCTCCCGTGCGGCAGAATTCCCCGCGACGCGCCCTCCTCGCCGCTCTCCTCGCCACCGTCGTCGTCGCTGTCCGCGCGGAGCAGCTCCGCCAGCCGTTTCAGTCCGCGGTGCGCGGCGGTACGTACCGCTCCCGGCCGCTTGCCCAGCGTCTCCGCCGCGCTCTTCGCATCCAGGCCGACCACCACGCGCAGCACGACGGCCTCGGCCTGATCCTGCGGCAGTTGGGCGATGAGGGACATGGTACGGCCGGTGGCCAGGGCCTCGATCGCCTCGTCGGCGGTGTCGGACTCGGCCGGTTTCTCCGACAGTTCGGTCTCGTCGCCGCCGATCGCCGGGCGCCTGCCGCGCATGCGCAGATGGTCCAGAGCCCGGTTACGGGCAATCCGCGCCGCCCAGCCGCGGAACCGGTCGGCGTCTCCGCTGAACCGGTCGAGGTCGCGCGCTATCTGAAGCCAGGACTCGGACGCCACGTCCTCGGCATCCGGCTCCCCCACCAGCGTTCGTATGTAGCCCAGCAGCCGCGGCTGCACAGCGCGGTACACAGAACGGAAGGCGTCCTCGTCCCCGTCCTGTGCCGCGAGCACCGCGGCGGTCAGCTCCGCGTCGTCCCCCAGCACTCCCTCAACCCGCCCTGCTGTCCTGAATCACAGCTGGTCACCACTACCGCGCCACCCTGCGCGACTCCGCACGCTACGTCCTCCGCAGGGGCCGCGTCCATGACTTGTACAAGCCGCAACGTCCTTGGACACAGTGAGGTGTGACAGAAAACGCACTCACGGCGCAGAGAAGAGCACGGGGTCGTCCTGCGGCCCCGCGGAAGACGACCGGGGCCTCTCCTGTGGGGGGTGGCGGCCCCGGTCGTCCTCGTTCTTCCGGGGAATCCCCCGAGGCCGCCCGGGGAGGGGCACCAGTCCAGGCAGTCGCGAACCGCCGGACACCGGACGGACCCGGTCACTCCCCGCCCGGTCCACGCCCCCTCGCCCTCCGCGCCGTCGCCGCGCGCAGCACTCGTTGTCCCTCCGTCGACGCGTCCCGCACCTGACGCAGGCCCACAGTCCCCGTACCGGAATCCGCGAGCATCTCCAGGATGAGGATCTGGCGGCGTACTTCCCCGGCCACCAGCGGTCCCGCCCCCGCCGGATCGCCCTCACGGCAGCGCCTCAGCAGATCCGCCCCGGCACCGGGCGTCGCGTCCTGCCCGAGGTGGACCTCAAGGGCCAGCAGCGAGCACGCGTCCGCCCACTCCCGGAGCCCCGGCCCCGCCCGGTCCGCGGGCGCATCGTCCAGCAGCTTCCGGATCTGCGGCGCCGCCCCCTCCGTATCCGCCGCGGCGTCCAGCACCGCGCGCACCTCCGCAAGGCGGTCCGGCCACACGGAACCGTCCGCGCATCCCGCCCAGAGCGGGCGCAGCGGATCCGGATCGGCCCCGGCAGCGGGCTGCGGCAGGCAGCGGTCGAGGCAGGCGACCGCGCTCGCGACGAGCCCCCTCTCATCGGCGGCGGCGATCAGTTCCAGCAGGCTCATCGGCGTCTCCCGTCAGCCCGTCCCCTTGCGTGCACGCAAGGGAACTTGGCGCTTCCTGTTACCGCATTCAGCGCCGAATGGCTCAAAATCATCACTGCGGGAGGCCGAATAGCGTCGCCCAGCGGGTGCACCCCCGCAGATGTCAGTGGGCCCGACCCGCTGAAGGCTGCACGGTGAGCGGATACACGCCGAGCGCCGCCCGCTCCCCCTGCATCCGGGTCAGCTTGCGTACGAAGAGGATCGCGAGCACCGCGGCCACGGCGTCGAGCGTGTCGGCCACCATCAGCTGCCCCGCCGCGTCCATGACCTCCTGCGGCTCCTCGGCCTTCATGTACTGCCGGGACGCGTACCGGCCGAAGACCAACGAACAGACCCACGCTCCCCACCACAGGTTCATCACAGTGGCCGGGACCGTGCGCCGGCTGCCGTCGGTGTTGGTCTGGGCGCTCGCGGTCCAGATGCCGCCCGCGATCCGGCGCGGCAGCACGAGGTTGGCGAACGGGACGAACCAGGCGCCGACCGCCCACCCGGGCTTCATCTGCTGCATGCTCGGGCCGAACACCTCGGCATTCAGCCGCACCCGCCGGAACCAGATGATGAAGACGACGGCGGTGGCCAGGGTCGTGACACCCTGCAGCGCGCCGGCTGACCCGTACAGATTGTCCGCCAGAGTCGCCTCCGCCTCGTCATACGTCGCGAAGTCGTTCTCCAGCCCGCCTCCCAGCAGGCTGCGGATGTTCAGCCCCGCCGCCACGGCGAGCAGGTCCACCACGGCGACGACGGCCAGCAGAATGACGACGGCCATCGCGAGCCCGTTCGGCGAGCGCAAGTACTGCTGCGGTGCGACGAAGGCCGGGACCGGTGGCACGGACGCCTGGGACATCGGCGTCGCCGGCCCGGCCGGGCCGGCGCAGAGAAGACAGTGTCCGTCCGCGGTGACGGGCGGTCTGAGACGGCAGGTGGAGCACAGCATGAAGTGGAACCCCCCAGGATTCTGAGCCGGGAACGCAGGAAACGCGCGCCTCTCCCCGAAACACGCGGCCTGCGAACGTAACCCCGGCCCACTCCACTGTCCACAGGGAATCCGCCCGGTCCCGCTCAGCCCGTCCCGTCGATCCGCGCGGCCAGCGCCCGGAACTGATCCCAGCTCAGCGCCGGTTTGCCTGGATCCCACAGCTTCTGGGCCGTCGCCCGCAACGGCATCCGGATGCCCTGCGCCACTTGCTGCGGAGTCTGCGCGTTCGGCAGGTCGCCCCAGACCGCGAACCGGCCGCCCAGGATCTGCTTCGAGTAGCGGGCCGGTACCGGCTGCGTGCCGCGCAGGACGAGCGGGGTCCACTGTTCATAGATCCGCTTCCCGGTCGGGTAGACGAACGCATGGGGCTGGCCGAGCACGTAATAGAGGAACTCGTCGTTGAGGTTCACCACGCGCCGGCCCTCGTTCAGATACTCCTCCGGCGGCCGGGCGCCGTACTCCTTGCCCGTCCAGTACTCGACCTCGATGTTCTTGTCGGCCTGGACGGTTCCGCCGCGGAAGAAGCCGTCGTTCCAGGCCTTGGGCTGCAGCCCGTGCGGGCGCACCACCGCCGCGCGGTCGTTGAGCCAGCCGGTGGCGAGATCCTTGATCCCGGCCGCCGGTCCGTACTTCTGCTGGGCGGCGCGCTGGAGCTGCGGGTACGAGGCGGCCGGGTCCTTCACCATCAGCGCGCGGTACTCGTCCCCGCCCAGGTGCCAGAACGCACCGCCGAAGAGCTGCGCGAACTCGCCGATCAGCTGGTCGACGAGTTTCGACGCGCCCGGATTGGAGATGTCGAGCGATCCGATCGAGCGCACGCCCGCCGTGTTGCGCAGCTGGAGGTCCGGATGGGCGCGCAGGACGGCGCCCAGATGGCCCGGTGAGTCGATCTCGGGGACCACGTCGATGTGCAGCCGGCCCGCGAGGCCGAGAATCCGACGGACCTCCGCCTTGGTGAGGTGCTGGGGCGACACCACCTCGGGGTGGGTGTCGGACTGGATCCGGAACGCCTGGTCGTCGGAGAAGTGCAGGCCGAGCTGGTTGAGCTTGAGGTCGGCCATGTCGCGCAACCGGTCCTCGATCCAGCCGACCGGGTAGTACTTGCGCGCGATGTCGAGGTTGAGTCCGCGCTGCGGCCGGTCGGGACGGTCGCGCACCTCGCCCTCGGGCATCGTGCCGTCGGCGCGCAGCGACTGCTTCAGCGTGCGGGTTCCGTAGAAGACACCCGCCTGGTCGGGTCCGGTGATGACGACCCGCTGGTCGTGGGTCTTCAGGGTGTACGACTCGGGGGCCCCGTCACCGGGGGCGCCGAGGGCCAGCTCGACATCGCCCGTACGGGCCGGGACGGCGCCCCGGTAACGGATCTTCAGCTCTTTGGCGAGCAGCTGCGCCTCGTCCGCGAGCGATCCGCTGCCCCTGGCGATCACGACGCCGCTGGTCGGGCCCGGCCGCCAGCCGGGGCCGCGGGCGGCGATGTGCTCGCGTACGGCGGGGATGGTCCGAGGCGCCGTGGAGAGCGGGTAACTGCGGGTCGGCGAGGGGGTGAGGGAGGCGTGCGAGGAGACGCCGGCCACGGACGCCTCCCCCGAGCGTCCGGTGTCCGCACCTTCCGGCCAGACGACGACGGTGATCGTCACGGCGGCTGCCGCGACGAGGGCCGCACCGGCCGCGAGGGCTCCGCGTGAGGGCGACATCGGTCAGAAACCTCCGGTTGTGGCGGGTAAAGGGAAGAAATAAGGAGATAGCCGGGCATTCTCCTCGACGAATCGTCCATCAGACGTCCCGAAACTCTCCCTTCCGGGTGAAATTCGTGCATCCGTCGCACAACCGTTGCCTGGCCCCGATAGCGTTGGGGCACATTCGTCCCTCCCTTCACCCTGTGGCTCCCTGGTCTCCGATCCCCCTCACCGCACCAGGCTCATAGGGATGCCGATGTTTCGAGGAGTCCCACGCTGTCCAGGCCCAGCGAGTCCCACGCCGGCCTCCCGGAACCACCGCAGCGGCGGGTCGGCCCGCCCGCGCTCCCCGCCCAGAACCGCGGCCCGGCCCCGGCCTGCGTCAGTGCCCGTCCCCTCGGCCTCGACCGGTTCAACACCGCACCCACCGCCGACGCCGAAGCCGCGCTGCTCGGCTGCTGCGGCAGTGCCCGCTGGGCGCAGCGGCTGGCCGCTCACCGCCCGTACCCCGATCTGGACGCCCTCCTCGCCGCCGCAGACGAGGCGGGGTACGACATGGCGCCCGCGGATCTCGCCGAGGCGCTCGCCGCCGAGGTCTCCCCGGGACTGCACCACGCCGCACCGCACTCCGCGCACCTCGCGCTGAGCGCCGCGCATGCCGCGTACGAGAGCCGCTTCGGCCATGTCTTCGTGATCTGCCTCGACGCCTTCCGCCCCGCCGAGCACCCGGACCAGGTGCTGGCCGGCATCCGGGCCAGGCTGGGCCACGACCCGGACGAGGAGCGCGTGGTCACGGCGGACGAGATGCGCCGGCTCGCCAGGGGCCGCATCATCGAGCTGGTGGCGGGCGCCGGGTCGCATGATCCGAACGCCTGACAGGCAGAACTTTCGAACCACGCCCTAGCCCGTCCGTGCCTGTTTCATTGCCACTTAGATCACACCAGAGGCCCCGGCGCGAGCGAACCGACAAACCGTCGCTACGATGGCCGGGGCCGGTGGACCGTACCCGGCCGGGTCAGACCGACAGTCAAGCCGGCCGACCCCAATCCCCGCTCCCGGAGGGTTCTTCCGTGCCGGCTGGAACGCTGTACCGCGGCCGGGAAGGCATGTGGTCCTGGGTGGCTCATCGAGTCACCGGTGTCCTCATTTTCTTCTTCCTGTTCGTACACGTCCTGGACACCGCTCTCGTCCGCGTCTCCCCCGAGGCCTACGACAACGTCGTGGCCACGTACAAGACCTGGCCTGTCGCGCTCCTCGAATACGGCCTGGTGGCCGCGATTCTCTTCCACGCGCTGAACGGTCTCCGTATCGTCGCCGTGGACTTCTGGGCCAAGGGCCCGCGCTACCAGAAGCAGATGCTCTGGTCCGCCATGGGCATCTGGATCGTGCTGATGGTCGGGGCCCTGTACCCCGTCCTCGGCCACGCCGTACGCGCAGTCTTCGGGAGCTGAGGCCAATGTCCACCGAGTCCTCCGCAATCGGCGCCGTCGAAGGCGTCAGCCTCTACGACGTCGACCACCCGGCCCCGGTCATCGAGCCCCCGCGCAAGCGGACGGGCAAGACGCCCAAGGCTTCGCGCACCAACTTCGAGATGTACGCCTGGCTCTTCATGCGCCTGTCGGGCATCGTGCTCGTCGTCCTGGTCATCGGCCACCTGCTGATCCAGCTCGTGCTGGACGGCGGTGTCTCCAAGATCGGCTTCGCCTTCGTGGCGGGCCGCTGGGCCTCGCCGTTCTGGCAGGTCTGGGACCTGGCGATGCTGTGGCTGGCCATGCTGCACGGCGCCAACGGCCTCCGTACGGTCATCAACGACTACGCAGAACGGGACAACACCCGCTTCTGGCTGAAGATGCTCCTGTACACCGCCACGGTGTTCACCGTCCTGCTGGGCACGCTGGTGATCTTCACCTTCGACCCGAACATCCGCTAGGCGCCGGGCCAGAGGGACCAGAGGAAATCATGCAGATCCACAAGTACGACACCGTCATCGTCGGCGCAGGCGGCGCCGGCATGCGCGCGGCCATCGAGTCGACGAAGCGCAGCCGTACCGCCGTGCTCACGAAGCTGTACCCGACCCGCTCCCACACGGGCGCCGCGCAGGGCGGCATGGCCGCCGCGCTCGCCAACGTGGAAGAGGACAACTGGGAGTGGCACACCTTCGACACGATCAAGGGCGGCGACTACCTGGTCGACCAGGACGCCGCCGAGATCCTGGCGAAGGAGGCCATCGACTCCGTTCTCGACCTGGAGAAGATGGGCCTGCCGTTCAACCGCACGCCCGAGGGCAAGATCGACCAGCGTCGCTTCGGTGGCCACAGCCGTAACCACGGCGAGGCCCCGGTCCGCCGGTCCTGCTACGCCTCGGACCGCACCGGCCACATGATCCTCCAGACGCTGTACCAGAACTGCGTCAAGGAGGGTGTGGAGTTCTTCAACGAGTTCTACGTCCTGGACCTGCTGCTGCAGGAGGTCGACGGCGTCAAGAAGTCCGCGGGCGTCGTCGCGTACGAGCTGGCGACCGGCGAGATCCACGTCTTCCAGGCGAAGGCGATCATCTTCGCCTCCGGCGGCACCGGCAAGTTCTTCAAGGTGACGTCGAACGCCCACACCCTGACCGGTGACGGCCAGGCCGCCGCGTACCGCCGCGGTCTGCCGCTGGAGGACATGGAGTTCTTCCAGTTCCACCCGACGGGCATCTGGCGCATGGGCATCCTGCTGACGGAGGGCGCCCGTGGTGAGGGCGGCATCCTCCGCAACAAGGACGGCGAGCGCTTCATGGAGAAGTACGCGCCCGTCATGAAGGACCTCGCGTCCCGTGACGTCGTGTCCCGCTCCATCTACACGGAGATCCGTGAGGGCCGCGGCTGCGGTCCCGAGGGCGACCACGTCTACCTCGACCTCACGCACCTGCCGCCGGAGCAGCTGGACGCGAAGCTCCCGGACATCACCGAATTCGCGCGTACGTACCTCGGCATCGAGCCCTACACGGACCCGATCCCGATCCAGCCGACCGCGCACTACGCCATGGGCGGCATCCCGACCAACGTCGAGGGCGAGGTGCTGGCCGACAACACCACCGTCGTCCCGGGCCTGTACGCCGCCGGCGAGGTCGCGTGTGTCTCCGTGCACGGAGCCAACCGTCTGGGGACCAACTCGCTGCTCGACATCAACGTCTTCGGACGCCGGTCGGGCATCGCCGCCGCCGAGTACTCGGCGAAGAACGACTACGTCGAGCTTCCCGAGAACCCGGCACAGCTGGTCATCGACCAGGTCGAGCGGCTGCGCAACTCGACGGGCACCGAGCGGGTCGCGACGCTCCGTCTGGAGCTGCAGGAGTGCATGGACGCCAATGTGATGGTGTTCCGTACCGAGCAGACCATCAAGACGGCCGTCGACAAGATCGCCGAGCTGCGCAAGCGCTACCTGAACGTGTCCATCCAGGACAAGGGCAAGCGGTTCAACACGGACCTCCTGGAGGCCATCGAGCTGGGCAACCTGCTCGACCTGGCCGAGGTCATGGCGACCTCCGCGCTGGCCCGTAAGGAGTCCCGCGGCGGTCACTACCGCGAGGACTACCCGAACCGCGACGACGTCAACTTCATGCGCCACACCATGGCGTACCGCGAGGTCGCGGCCGACGGCACCGAGTCGATCCGGCTCGACTACAAGCCGGTCGTCCAGACCCGCTACCAGCCGATGGAGCGTAAGTACTGATGGCTACCCCGACTCTGGACAAGGTGGAGGCGGAGTCCGCCGTCTCCCCGTACATCACGGTCACTTTCCGGATCCGCCGCTTCAACCCCGAGGTCTCCGACGAGGCCATGTGGCAGGACTTCCAGATCGAGATCGACCCGAAGGAGCGTGTCCTCGACGCCCTTCACAAGATCAAGTGGGACATCGACGGCACGCTGACGTTCCGCCGTTCCTGCGCCCACGGCATCTGCGGCTCCGACGCGATGCGGATCAACGGCAAGAACAGGCTCGCCTGCAAGACGCTGATCAAGGACATCAACCCGGAGAAGCCGATCCAGATCGAGGCCATAAAGGGCCTCACGGTCCTCAAGGACCTCGTGGTCGACATGGACCCGTTCTTCCAGGCGTACCGCGACGTCATGCCGTTCCTCATCACCAAGGGGAACGAGCCGACGCGTGAGCGTCTGCAGTCCGCCGAGGACCGCGAGCGGTTCGACGACACCACCAAGTGCATCCTGTGCGCCGCGTGCACCTCGTCGTGCCCGGTGTTCTGGAACGACGGCCAGTACTTCGGCCCGGCGGCGATCGTCAACGCGCACCGCTTCATCTTCGACTCGCGTGACGAGGGCGGCGAGCAGCGCCTGGAGATCCTCAACGACCGTGACGGTGTGTGGCGTTGCCGCACCACCTTCAACTGCACGGACGCGTGCCCGCGTGGCATCGAGGTCACCAAGGCGATCCAGGAAGTGAAGCGCGCGCTGATCACGCGTCGCTTCTGACCCTTCGGGTACGCCAGTTGCACAGGAGGCCCCGTTTTCCGCAGGAACGCTGCGGGAGGCGGGGCCTCCTGCTGCGCTGTGCGGATCCGTTCGGTACGGTCGTGCGGAGCCGGAGACCGGTTCACCGCCCGGGGCAGCAACGCGCGGGGCGCACAGGCTTGATCGAGAGCGGGGAACGTTGAGCGATCCGAATCCGTACGCGGACGACTCATACAAGTGGGGACCGCCCCAGCAGCCGGGCAATCCGCCCACCGTGGCGGATGGTCAGGGATACGGCTACCCGCAGCAGCTGCCCGACGCCGCGGCCCAGCCGGGCCCGGCCTACGGCTATCCGGCCGTGAATCCGCCGGCTCAGCCGCCCCTGCCCGGTTACGGGTTCCCGCCGCAGCAGGGCCCGGGGGCCGGCGGCGGGGCGCCGATGCTGTCGCTCGGGGACATCACCGTCATGAACGACTCGATCGTGACGCCGTCCGGCACACTGCCGCTCAAGGGCGCGGTGTGGACGGCCACCGACATGTCGCGCACCGAGGAGAAGATCCCGACGGTCGCGATCGTGCTGGCGATCATCTTCGCCCTGCTCTGCCTGGTCGGGCTGCTCTTCCTCCTGATGAAGGAGAAGAAGACGACCGGGTTCATCCAGGTCTCGGTGACCAGCGGCGGCCGGCACCACTCGACGATGATCCAGGCGACCGGCCCGGAGACGTTCCAGATGGTGATGGCTCAGGTCAACACCGCGCGCTCGATGAGCATCTGACGCATCGCAGGCGAACGAGCGGACGGGGCAGGCTCTGCCCCGTCGCAGCGTCCGGCACGCCCGCTCGCCGCGTCGGCCACAGGCCCTGATAGCTCCTTCCCCAAGCTCTCAGCTTCGTTCGAACAGGGGAGACCCCACCCCAGGACGTCCGGCCGCCTTGCCATCGCGCGCACCGGACGGCGCTCCTTTCGAAACACGCCCTAGTCGGCTCCGTCGCGGTCCTCCGCGACGACCATGATGCGGCGCAGCATGTCGTTGAGCAGGATGCGTTCGTCCTTGTCGAGTACGCCGAGGAGCCGGTACTCCTCGTGGCCGAGGAAGTCCATCGTGCCGAGCCAGGTCGAGCGACCCTCCTCGGTGAGTTCCACGTCGACCCGCCGCCGGTCCGTGGTGGAGGGCGTACGGCGAATGAATCCGCGCCGTTCGAGCGCGTCCAGCCTGCCGGTGACGGAGGCGGGGGCGAGGTCGAGGTCGGCGGCGAGTTCGGAGGGGGCCGCCTTCCCGCCGCGTCCGGCGAGCTTGTGGAGCGTCTCGAAC
>NZ_JBEZKL010000026.1:0-70301 GCF_040704695.1 Streptomyces sp. NPDC048411 | reverse complement strand
TTCAACGCGCCAGCGGATCTTGGCGATGCGGACGAGTTCGCGCAGCGGGGTGTCGGCAGGCAGGGTGGAGAGCCAGTAGTCGGTGGGCTCGGCGGTGCCGGGCGGCCATTCGGCCAGCAGCCAGCACTCGGGCAGGGAGCCGTCGGTGGCGCGGCGGATCGTCCGGTTTGCGGGTCGGACCCGCAGTGCCAGGAACCGCGAGCGCATCTCGGCACGGGGGTTGTGTTTCGTGGTCTTGCTGCCCTGGCGCCAGGTCACGGTTCGTGCCGACGATCGCCCTGTGTCCAGGGCGAGTTGGCGCAGAGTGCTGTGCTGTCCGGGGTAGGCCGGTCCGGGCGGGCGGCCCTGGCCGCTGTAGGGCGGGCGCTCGGGGACGGCGTTACCCGGCAAGGGCATGGCGCTGGCCCTCGAGAACTACAACCTGCTGCACCGGCTCTGGCGCGAGGACGTTGTTGACTGGGAGGGCGAGTTCCGGACCCCGCTGCAGGGCTTCACCTCGACGCCCCGGCCGCTGGACGACGTACCCCCCTTCGTCTGGCACGGATCGATCCGCTCACCGGAGATCGCCGAACAGGCCGCCTACTACGGCAACGGATTCTTCGCCAACCACGTTCTCGCGCCCAATCTGCATTTCAAGCCGATCGTGGACCTCTACCGCAGCCGCTTCGAGCACTACGGGCACGGCACCAAGAAGCAGGCGATCGTCGGCCTCGGAGGGCAGGCGTTCATCGCCCGGCGCTCCCAGGACGCGGTGAACACCTTCCGCCCTTACTTTGAGAATTACCCGGTCTTCCGGGGCAGTTCGCTCGACGACTACATGACCCGCACCCCGCTGACCGTCGGCAGCCCGCAGGAGGTCATCGACAAGACCCTCACCTTCCAGGAGGGCTTCGGCGACTACCAGCGCCAGCTCTTCGCGGTGGACGGGATGGCCCTGCCGGTCGAGATGGCGCTCGAACAGGTGGAGCTGCTCGGAACGGAGGTCGTCCCCGTGCTCCGCAAGGAGATGGCCGGCAGGCGCGCCCCCGGGGTGCCGGACGCCCCCACCCACGCCGACCTGGTGAGGGCGAAGTACGGGGATGCCGAGCCGCGGCAGCCGCGCCCGAACCCCAACCGCGGCGACAACCTGTCCGGCGCGTCGCCGTACCAGGACAGCGACCCGTCCGTACGGGCCCACTTCCCGAAGTCCCTGTGACGAGGAGGAACCACACATGAGCCACGACGAACCCCTGCGCCTCGTCGTCGTCAGCGCCGGTGTGAGCGAGCCGTCGTCCAGCCGCCTCCTCGCCGACTGGGCGGCGCAGAAAGCTCTCGACCTGCTCCGTGAGTCCGGCGAGTCAGCGACCGCCAGCGCCATTGAGCTCGGACCCCTCGCCGCCGATACGGCCCAGGCGATCGTCTCGGGTTTCCCCGGTGAGCGCCTCCAGGCCGCGTTCGAACGCCTTGCCGCCGCCGACGCCGTCATCGCCACCACGCCGGTGTACAAGGCCGGCATCAGCGGACTGTTCAAGTCCTTTGCCGATATGCTCGACAACGACCTGCTCATCGCCAAGCCGGTGATCCTCGCCGCCACCGCGGGCACCTCCCGGCACGCCATGGTCGTTGACGAGCAACTCCGGCCCCTGTTCGCCTTCCTGCGCGCGCTGCCCGTACCCACGTCCCTCTTCGCAGCGCCCGAGGACTGGGGGATTCCGCACTCGGCCACCGGATCGAACGCGCCGCCACCGAACTCGTGGTGCTGCTGCGCAGCGGCATCGGCGGCTCCATCGCCGACCGTGCCTGGACCGCTTACAGCCACCGGTTCGGCGGCAACGCCACGCGCGCCGAACGAGGCGTCGAGGACGTGGACTTCAGCACCGATCTGATGCGACTCGTGGCTGGCGGGAAGGGGTGAGGGAGGGCGTGAACCGCACGACGTACGGACGCCAGGTCCTACCGGGGCGAGAGCATCGTCGTCAGCTACGAGGCCGCGCTCTGCCTGCACACGGCGGAATGCGTGCAGGGACTGCCGGAGGTCTTCGACACCGCCCACAGGCCGTGGAGCCAGCCGACGGCCGTCCCCGTCGCCGAGATCGAGCAGATCGTCCGGCTTTGCCTCAGCGGTGCCCTGCAGTACCACCGGACGGACGGCGCGGCGGATGAATCCCCCGCCTGGCCCACGATCTCGCGCCGCCCGGACGGCGCGCTCGTGATCCGAGGCGAGCTCGCCGTCGACACGGCGGACGGAGTACGGCAGGAGACCCGGGCCGTACTGTGCGGCTGCGGGGCCACCCGCAATGTATCGTTCTGCGACAGCAACGGGCCCTGCCGGCCGTCCAGGTCCTCGCCCGCAGACAGCAGGAGCCGAGTATGACCATACCGCGTGACCTGATGTTCGCGGGGTGTCCGTCCCGACCGGACGATCTACGCTCGTAAGCAGAGAGTGGCCGACCTAGGGGTGGGGATGACGGCGGCGATTGAGCGCGCGGTTCGCGCGGCGGAGCAGCTCTTCGACATGGAGGGGCTGGCTGGCGCCGCCAAGGTTCCGGAGCCCGAATGGGCGGATGCGGCGCACGCCGCGGTCGCGCGGCTCGGTGAACTCTTCACCGGGTCTCCTTCGCGAAGAAAGCCATCGCACGCTTGAGGATGTCAACGTCCTCCCGAAGCCTGCAGTTCTCGCGCTGCAACGCGGCCAGCTCCTCACGTTCACTGCTGGTCAGGCCATCCCGTTCACCCGCGTCGACCTCGGCTTGGTTGACCCACAGCCGAACTGCGGTCTCGGTGAGATCGAAGTCCTTGGCGATCTGTCCGACCGAGCGGTCACCGCGACGGCACAGCTCGACGATCTCGGCCGTGAACGCAGGCGTGAACGAGCGGCGAGGGCGAGGCTTCTTCCCCATGCTCTCCATGGTGGACATCCTCCCGGGGCTGAGCCCCTGAACTTCGATGTCCGTCAAAGCAGATCAAGCCCACCTGCCAGGGTCTTCCTCCGCAAGGAACCGTAGCGACCGCGCCTCCCGCCGCAGCATCGAAGGGGAGGGCCGGACAGTCCAGCCCTCCCCCCCGTGTGTACCGGGAGTTACTCGGTGACCTCGTGGTCGTGGCCCTCGTGCAGGCCACCGCCGCTGCCCGCCGAACCCGTGGTGTTCTGCGGCGCCACCGGCTTGCTCAGAAGGCTGGTGTCCCAGGCGTACTGGCCCACCGCGTTGGCGATGATGTCGATGTTGACGTCGAACGCCTTCATGTTGATGTTCTTCAGGGTGTCGCAAGCGGCGTGGTAGCAGGCGTCGTACGCGACACCGGCCTTACCGCCGTACACCTTTGCCTGCTCGGCCGTCTTGATGCCCTCGGCGCCGGTGAAGGTGCCGCCCGAGGGTATGCCCACCTCGATGAACGGCCCGTAGTCCGACCGGCCGGTGAAGTCGGTGCCCTCGTGCGGGACGCCCCGGCTGTCCAGGTAGTCGGTGATCTGTCGCTCCAGCTGCGCCGAGCCCTCCGGGCCGGGGCCGGCACCGACCTGGTCGGAGTCGTCGCCGTCGTAGACGAACTGGGCGTAGTTCGGCGAGGCGATCATGTCGAAGTTCAGGTACAGCTTGACCTTCGCAAGGTCCGCCGCCGAGAGGCTGTTGACGTACGCCTCCGAGCCCAGCAGGCCGAACTCCTCAGCCGACCACCAGGCGAAGCGCACCTTGTTCTTGACCTTCTCGTGGGCAAAGTTCAGGGCCACGTCGAGGATGCCGGCGGAGCCGGAGCCGTTGTCATTGATGCCCGGACCGGCCGCCACCGAGTCCAGGTGGGCGCCGAACATCACCACGTTGTCGGCGTCGCCGCCCTTGGTCTCGGCGATCACGTTGTAGGTGTGCCGGGTCTCCGCGAAGGTGCGGATCTCCAGGTTGACGGTCACTGTGCCGGCGGCGGCCTTGGCCGCGAGCGCCTCGCCGTCCGCCTGCGTGACGCCGCCGGCCGGGATCTTGGCGACGGACGGGTCTCCCAGGGTGCCATTGAGCGCGCCCTCGGTGTTGTTGTAGATGATCGCGCCGACCGCGCCTGCACCGGCGGCGGTCTCCTGCTTCTGCGCAAAGGCGCAGCCGCCGCGCTTGATCAGCGCGATCTTGCCGGTGAACGTCCCGGGGGCGTAGTCCTCCGGCTCGCAGCCGGTGGTGGCGTCGACCGGCACCACCGCGACCGGGGCGGTGATGCCGCCGACCGGGCTGCTGGCGGAGTACGTCATGGCGATCAACGGGACGTCCTGCTGCTGCGGCGACACCACCCGAAGGCTCTGCGCCAGCGTCTCGGTGAACGGGTAGTCGAACTCGTTCCGGGTCACCGAGTACCCGGCCTTCCTCAGCAGGCCTTCGACGTACTCGGCCGACTGCCGGTGCCCCTCCGACCCGGCCACCCGGGTGTTCCCGTTCTTGTCAGCGATCCGCTGGAACTGCTTCAGATGCTCGTAGGCATCCTCGGCGTTGCTCTTCTTGACGAGCTTCTCTGCGAGCTTGGCAGCCTCCTTGGCAGGGCCGCTGTGGGCGGAGGCGGTGCCCGATCCGATCAGCAGCAGCGGCGCTATGAGCCCTGCGACGGATACGGTGGCTACCGTGATGCGGCGGTTCCGAGCGTTCAAAACGCTTCCTTCCGGCGGTCCATGAGAAATAGGCGTACTGGCCGAAAATGGGCCAAACGACGTACGGCGGTGCTCCGGGGCAGACAGGGGCGGCCGGATCGCTCCGCCCCCCACCGGCAAGGAGAAAGGTATCTGCTCAGTAAACGTTTGGTAATGGGTTGGCGGGAATCTTCGGTGCCGACGCCGTCCGTGCGCGGTACCGAGCACATCGATCGGCCGCTGACCCAACCGAAGTTGGCTGGGAGTCACCGGTGCCCGGCGTGGCCGCCCCTCGCATGAGGTTCCTGGCGCTCGGGTGGCTTGCCGCAGGAGCAGTCCAGATCCGTGCCGACGATCGGCAGGCCGCATTCCGGGTCCGTCAGGAGGTTCGTCATGCCTGCGGTTGCATCAGCCTCCGTTCAGGCCGCCCTTTCAACTCGGCGAAGCGCGCGCCGTTTTGGAGATGCAGGCAACTCCCGTACTCAGTGACCGCAAGTTTCGCAGGACGGATGCTCACCCCTGTCTCCTTGCCCCGTGAACCACGTTTTCGGGCCGTCTCACGAATCGTCGAGCAGGTCCAGGCTGAGAGCGCAGGAGGAGACTTCCTGGTCCAACACTCCGCAGGGTCGGGCAAGACAAACACAATCGGAGCGCGTTCGCCGTCAGTGCCGATTCGTCCACGCCCTCGGTCAGGCCCGGCCCGACGAGCCCGCAGTAGCCGGTCCTGCCCCGGGGAATCACCGTGAACCCCGCCGGAACGGCATGAGCTTCGAGCCAGTCCTGACCGCACCCGCAGTGCCGGGCGTGGTACCCGGCCCACTTCCCCCCCAGCGGCTCGTACACCAACCGGTCGCCGTAGTACTTCGGATCTCTCGCGAACCCAGACACGCGCCGCAGGGTCCCACCGCCGGACCGGCCGGGACAGCTCGCCGTCAAGGCGCTCCACTCGGGAAGCTGCGGTGAGACCCCAACCACGGAGTCTCCGCAAGAATCCGTTGGCGGACCACGGCGACCACTTGCTAATCTTCCGGAGGCCGTGCGAGAGAACGAGGAGGTGGTACCCGTGAACGCAGTATCGACATGGGTGCTCCCCTCCGGGGTCACGGTCGGGCGATAGGTCGTCCGGGAGCGCCGTTCTAGAGCACTCCCGAAAGGCACGACCATGCAATTCACTTCCGAACAGCGCCTCGACGACGGCGTCCTCGAGCGCGAATTCACCCTCGGCGAGATCCCCGGCACCCTGTGGACGCCTGGATCCGCCGCACCGGCCCCGCTGATCCTGATGGCCCACAACAACGGTCTGCCCAAGCGGGAATCCCGGCTGGTGGCCCGGGCCCGGCACTCCGCGGCGTACGGCTACGCGGTGGCCGCCATCGACGCCCCCGGCTGCGGTGACCGGCCCCGTTCCGCCGCCGATGAGCAGGCTCGCGCCGACCTCCGCCGGGCGATGCAGGCCGGCGAGCCGGTCGATGAGATCTTCGAGTCCTTCATCGGCCCGCTGGTCGAAAGGGCGGTCCCGGAATGGCGGACCACCCTGGACGCCCTCCTTGCGCTGCCCGAGATCGGTGGCCCGGTCGGGTACTCGGGGTGGACCGCCGTCGGCATTCGGCTGGCGGTGGTCGAGCCGCGCATCGCGGCCGCCGGTTTCTTCGCCGGGGGTTTCGTGCCTCGCGCCCAGCGCGAGGAGGCCCGGCAGGTCACCATTCCGCTGCTGTTCCTGCTGCAGTGGGACGACGAAGGGAACCCCCGGCAGCGGGCCCTGGACCTGTTCGACGCCTTCGGCAGCAAGGAGAAGACGCTGCACGCCAATCTGGGCGGGCACGTCGGTACCCCGTGGTTCGAGGTGGAGGACGGGGGCCGGTTCTTCGGCCGGCACCTGAAGTGAGGCCGGGCCGTCAGGCCGGCAGCAGACGGTAGGCGCTGTCGGCCTGGATGCCGCTCATCGAGGACGGGTCCCGACCCTCCTCGATGGCGGTGGCCAGCAGACGTGAAGCTCATGGTGCAGACCCTCGCCGCCGCCGGCGGACGGCCGTATCCTTGGCGCCCCTGGGAGGCGCGGCTCAACGGCACAGCGCCTTGTCCACGACGCCCTCCAGGCGCTCCGTGACTGCCGCGTCGGGCGGGATCTCGGTCACCGCGACACTGACGGCGCGGCCGTCGTCTGTGACGCCGCCCCGGACCTCGTAACCTGGGATGTCACCGCCGTGGCCCCAGTAGACCCCGCCGCACGACAACGGCCGGCTCATGAGCTTGAGGCCGTAGCCCGCGCCGGTGTGCCCGACGGGGACGGTGGTACGCATCTCCTTGAGCTGGGCCGCCGGGAGGAGGCGCCCGGACAGGAGCGCACCGAAGAACCGGTTGACATCGGAGTTGGTGGAGATCAGCTGGCCCGCCGCCCAGCCCCAGGAAGGGTCGATCTTCGTGAAGTCCCGCAGGGGTGCGCCCGCCGCATCCTGGTAGTAGCCCTTGGGGTGGGGCTCGCGAATAGTCATGTCGCCGGGGGTCGGGAAGTAGGTGCGGCGCAGCCCGATGCGCTTGATGATTCGCTGCTCCATTTCCTCGGCCAGGGGCCGGCCGGTGACCTTCTGGACGATCAGGCCGGCCAGTACGTAGTTGGTGTTGCTGTACGCCCATTTCGTCCCGGGGGCGAAGTCGGCCTTGTGCTGGAGGGCGATGTCGAGGAGGTCGCGGGGATCGAAGTACTGGTGCTGCATGGCGTGGTCATCGAGGTGGTCGCCGTATTCGGGAAGCCCGCTGGTGTGCTGGAGGAGCTGGCGGACGGTGATGCGGCGCCCGTCGATGCCGTCGCCGCGTACGAGCCCCGGCAGGTAGGTGTCGACCGGGGCGTCAAGGCTGACCTTGCCCTCGCCGACCAGTTGCAGCACGACCACCGCGGTGAACGTCTTGGTGTTGCTGCCGATCCGCACCTGACCGTCGGCCGGTACCTTCGCCTTGGTGGCCAAGTCGGCCACACCAGCAGTGTAGTTACGGGTTTGACCCTCGCGACCCTCGCGGTCCTTCACGCTGGCCAGCGCGGCAGGCAGACCGTCGTCGTACACCAGCGCGTCCAGACCCCGCTGGACGGAGTCCGGCCGCGCGGCGGACGCCGAAGGCGGCGTCAAGGCCCCCATCGTCATGAGGCCAACAGCCACCGCGGCCACAGCCGTTATCGCCCTGCGCCGACCGCCCCGCCGCCCGCCGGGCGGACCAAACCTCTGCCAAGCCTGTACACGCACGAGTCAACTCCTATGTATCTATGGGGAATTCCGCGGTCTCAGCTTCAGGTGAGCTGCTGGCGGACGCACTGCTTGTACTGCTGGAAGCTGTCGGGCTGATAGCACTCCTGCGTGTGGTTCGCATACCAGACCATGAAGACGGCGATCAGGACGGACACCGCGATCGCGATGGCCGACGTCACCACGGCGGCGATGGCCTTGCCCCGGCCGATGCCGGTCCGCTTGGTGGTGATCAGGGCGACGACGCCCAGGACCAGGCCGATGACGCCGAGCGGCCCGCCGATGAAGAAGACCGAGGTGCTCAGGCTGATGATGCCCAGCACCATGGCGGCCACGGCCAGGCCGTTCCTGTTCTGCGACATCCCTGTCTCCTGCGTGATCCCCTGTGTGATCCCTGGCGCGTTCATCAGCCGTACTCCCGTCCCTTGCTCAGGGCACGATCCTGGCTTCCGGGGTCTCGGATGCGCATCGCGGGAAAGCGGGAGAAAATGCTCCCTCGATCGGGGGAGGCAGCAGGTCAGCCGCCCCGTCATACTGGCCGGATCATGATCAAGGGAATCCGGCCGCTGCTGCGCGGCTCCACGTATGCGGGCGCGCTGTTCGCCTGTTGCGGCGCGTTGGCGAGCCTTCCGCCGCTGCCTTTCGCCATGCTGCCGGCGCTGGCGTGGCCGTCCGCTCCCTATGCGGTGCAGACCGTTCTGGCCCTGCTGGTCTGGGCGGCGCTGATCGGCGGGGTCGGGCTGGCCTGCACCACGCGGCGGGCTCTCATCGCGTCCGCCCGCCGACTGCTGGGGGTGCCGTTGCCGGATCCGGTGGCCGTACGTCGGTCCGCGAGCTCACCCGGCGCCGGGCCGACTTCCGCCGCCGGCCGTTGGCGGACGTCGCTCTGGCTGCTGCTGCATGTGGCACTGGGGTGGACGGCGGCGCTGGTGGGCGGAGTGCTGTTCATCGCGGCCCTGACCCTCCCGGAAGGTTGGCTCGGTGCCGAATCGGCACTGAGCCTGTTCGGCCGGACGGTGCGGGTGGCGGGCGGCCCGCAGGGCTGGGCGGCGGCGCTCGGCTGCGCACTCCTCGCGGCGGTCGTGTGTGCGGTGGTGATGTACGCCCTGCGGTGGCTGGCGCCCAGGCTGCTCGGACCGTCGTCGGCCGAACGGCTGGCGCTGGCGGCCGAGCGGGAGCGGCAGCTGGCCGAACGCAACTGGCTGGCCCACGAGTTGCACGACTCCATCGGACACACGCTGACAGCGGCCACGATCCAGGCCGCGGTGGCGGACCAGTTGCTCTCCGCCGACCCGGTGGCGGCTCGGGGCGCCCTGCGCAGCATCGAGGAGTCGGCCCGGGCCGCGCTGGAGGACCTGGACTACGTACTGGGCGTGCTGCGCGAGGAGAAGGCGAAGACGGCCCCGCCCCGGACCCTGGACGACCTGCCCGAGCTGCTCGACCGGCTGCGGCACGCGGGCGCGGCGGTCGAGGCGGAGCTGTCGGGCGACTTGACGCAGGTACGGGGCACACTCTCCCGGGAGGCGTACCGGATCGTGCAGGAGGGGCTCACGCACGCGCTGCGGCACGGGGCGGGCGGTCCGATCGAGGTCCGGGTGGCGGCCGCGCGGGACGTACTGGAGCTCTGTGTGGTCAACCGGACGGGGGTCGGCCTGGGCACGGGCGCGGGTGCTTTCCCGACGTCCGGGCACGGCCTGCCCGGTCTCGCCGAGCGCGTACGGCTGCTGCACGGTGAAATCGAGGTCGGCCCGGACGGGCCACAGCGCTGGAGGCTGGCGGTCCGGCTGCCGGTACGGGTGTCGGCGTGATCGGCTCCGACCCGAGCGAGACCGCCACCACCAGCCCCACCGGCACCCCCGTCACCCTCCTGATCGCGGACGACGACGAGGTGACCCGCAGCGGTCTGCGCATGCTGCTCGGCGCGCAGCCGGGGATCGCAGTGGTCGGGGAGGCCGCCGACGGAGTCGAGGCCGTCGAGCAAGTGCGGCGGCTGCGGCCGGACGTGGTCCTGATGGATGTACGGATGCCACGGTGCAACGGCATCGAGGCCACCCGGCAGTTGCTGGCCGAGTCGGGTCGGACCGCCGAAAGTCGTGGTGATCACCACCTTCGAGCACGACGGCTACGTCACCGCCGCGCTCAGCGCGGGGGCCAGCGGGTTCGTGCTCAAGCGGCGCCCGGTCCCGCAGATCGCGGAGGCGGTACGGGTGGTGGCGGCGGGTGAGGCGATCCTCTTCCCGACGGCACTGCGCCGGATGGTCGCCGCCCGCGCGCTGGACTGCGCCGAGGCGTTGCCGAGGGCGGCGTTGACGGACCGGGAGGAGGAGGTGCTGCGGTCGATGGCCACCGGCCTGTCCAACCCGGAGATCGCGAAGTCGCTCACGGTGAGCCTGGAGACGGTGAAGACGCACGTCGGGAATGTGCTGACGAAGCTCGGCGCGCAGAACCGGACCCACGCGGTGGTGATCGCGTACGAGTCCGGTCTGGTGGTGCCGGGGTTGGGTGGGGCTCTCCATGAGTAGGCGTTCGATGTACAGGGAATCCAGACGCCACGGGTAGGCCAAGGCCATGAAGTGAGGGCTTGCAGATCAATAGCCTCGGTTCTTCAGCAGTCGTGAGTGCAGGACCGGGCCGTCGGTTTGCCGGGCGACGGTGAAGCTGAGCCGGTCGGGGTCGAGTGGTTGTCCTGCGGGAAGGGAGTCGACCATGGCCCGCCCGCAGCACCTGGTATGTACACAGCACAGCCCACAGCTCCTGTTCCAGGCCGCCGGGGATGGTTGAGCGCAGGACGCAGCCCTGCAGGAGGGTGTGGCGCAGCGCGTAGAACGCCGACTCGATCTCCCAGCGTTCGTGGTGAAGGCGGACCAGGCGTGCGACCGGATCGCGGCGGTGGTCCAGGAAGATGGTCGCCGGGCGGTAGGTTCCGCCGCGCTCCATGACCGCCCGGCACCCGATGTAGGTGATATACACCGCGTATGCCCCGTTTGCGTCTTCTGTTCACTGCTGTGATCGGGAGTAGCCCGAGGCGTTCGGCAGCCCGTGTGGGGCGCGCGCTCTCCCCGCGTGGCGCGCTCGCCCTGCAGAGCGTGGACGGTGCCCTGTTCTTCGCCCTGCGTGCCGCGCTGGCGATGGCGCTGCCCGCGCTGCCCATGGCGCTGGCCGGGCGGGCCGACCAGGCTGTCTACGCCATGCTGGGCTCCTTCACCACCACGTTCGGCCGCAACCTGCCGTACGCGCGCCGTGCCCGCGTGCTCGCGCTGGTCGCGGCGGCCATGACGGCGTGCGTGGGCTGTGGTTCGGCTCTCGCCGCGTGGGCCCATCCACGGGACGGGGGAGCCGCCGCCGTGGTGGTCGCGGCCATGGCCGCGGTGGCCGGGATCGCGAAACTCGCCTGTGACGCGGCGCGCCTGAGCGGGTTGGGCGCGGTGCTGCTGCTCTTCTCCTTCGCCGTGGCGGCCAATGGTTCGCCGGCCCCGGCGGACGTCCTTCCCCATACCGCCCTGGCCGCTTTGGGTGCGGCCGTGGCCTGGGTACTGGCCGTGTCGGGCTGGTTCGTGCACCCGGATCGCCCGCAGCGTCTCGCGGTGGCTGCGGCTCTGCGCGAGCTCGCGGACCTGGTGGAGGCAACCGGCGCGGGGGGCGGAAGCAGGCTCGTCCGGCACCGGGCGACCGCCGCTGTTCTCCAGGCATATCGGACTCTCGGTCTCCTGCCTCCGACAGCCGCCGAGCAGGGCGGCCGGGGCGGCACGTGCGTCCGCCTGACCGACCTCTCCTGGTCGCTGCTGATCGGTGCCTCCCGCCGGCCGCCGGACGACCCCACCCGCCTGGCGCGGGACCTGCGCCGCCAGGTCCGCCTGCTTGTGAACCGTCGCCACCGGGTTCCGCCACTCCTGCCCGAGCTGTCGCTCCCGTCCCTGGTCGCCCGGGCCGGCATGGTCTCCGAGCCGGTTCCGGCCGATCCTACGGCCCGACGCTCCGCCGAACTGCGCGCCGCGGAACTGGTGACGGGGCGGCGTCCCGGCGGCCCCGGCCACATGTCGGTCCTGATCGTTCCCGCCCTGCGGATGGTCATCGGCACCGGTCTTGCCGGATGGACGGCCCTTCTTCTGGGCCTCGGCCACGGCTACTGGGCGGCGATCTCCGCCGCCGCGGTGCTGCATTCGATCAACGTCCGCACTGCCGCACAGCGCGCCGTCCAGCGCACTCTGGGAACGGTCGCCGGACTGATCCTCGCGCTCGGCGTGCTGTCCGCGCGCCCCGAACCTGTGGTGCTCGTCCTGGTGATCGTGCTCCTGGAGTTCCTGCTGGAGTATGTCGTGGCGCGCAACTACGGTCTCGGCGTCGTCTTCCTCACGCCACTGGCTCTCCTGCTGTCCGACCTGGCCTCTCCCTCACCTGCCGGAGCCCTCGTCGAGGACCGGGCGCTGAGCAGCCTCCTCGGGATCGCCATCGCGCTGGCGTGCGCGCTGTTGGTGGTCCACGACCACGCGGCGGTCCGAGCGGAGCGCGCGCTGGCCGCGTGCACGGAGGCGTCCGAGCGTGCCGAGAAAGTGCTGTACGACCGCTCGGAGCCGTCGTACCCGATCGTCCAGACTCACCTGGCAGCAGCCGTGGTGGAGTTGCGCGAGGCCGACGACGCCGCGGCGGGCGAGCTCTGGCCGGCGGAGATCGACCCCACCGAACTCGCCGCCGCGGAGCAGCGTGCCTACCTTCTCCTGGAGCGGTTCTTCCGGTGGCGGTGATGCCACGCGGAGCTCCGCCCGTGCGCGCTCTCCGTTCAGACAGCGGGGCTGATGGTGACCTTGACGTGCTTCATGATCGGTTGGTCACTCTGGGTGCTGTAGTCGCCGTGCGCGCACAGCACGTTCATCTCGGGCATGTAGCCGGCTGCGCAGCCGCGGGGAATGTCGTAGGGGATGGCGAGGTAGCCGTTGAGGGACCGCTGGCTGCCGTCCTTCGCGGTGCTCGTGATGTCGACGGGGCCGAGGTCGGCGATACCGCGTTCGCGCATGTCGGCCCGGTTCATGAAGACGAGCGTGCGCAGGTTCTTGATGCCTCGGTAGCGATCGTTGTCGGAGTAGATGGTGGTGTTCCACTGGTCGTGGGACCGCACGGTGGCCAGTGCGAGGGTGCCGGGGGCGGGGACCACGTCGGGCAGGGTGGCGGTGGAGAACTCGGCGCGTCCGGACGGGGTGAGGAAGACCAGTTCGCGGGCGGGCTGCTTGATGCGGAAGCCGAGGGGCAGGCGCACGCGGCGGTTGAAGTCCTCGAAGCCGTCGAGGACCCTGGCCATGGTGTCGCGGATACGGTCGTAGTCCTCGATGTACCACTCCCAGGGCGTGGCGCTGTCGGGCAGCGCGGCGCGGGCCATGCCGGCGATGATGGCCGGCTCGGACAGCAGGTGAGGTGAGGCGGGCCGTTTCATGCCGATCGACAGGTGGACCATGCTCATCGAGTCCTCGACGGACGTGCTCTGGATGCCCTTGCGCTGATGGTCCTTCTCCGTACGGCCGAGGCACGGCAGGATGAGGGCCTGGCGGCCGTGGACGATGTGGCTGCGGTTCAGCTTGGTGCTCACGTGGACGGTGAGGTCACAGGAGCGCAGCGCCGCGTAGGTGTACGGGGTGTCGGGCGCCGCGAGGGCGAAGTTGCCGCCCATGCCGACGAACACCTTCACATCGCCGCGGTGCATCGCGGCGATGGTGCCGACGGTGTCCAGGCCGTGCGCACGGGGCGGCTGGATCTTGCAGACCTCGGCGAGGCGGTCCAGGAACTCGTCGGTG
Source organism: Streptomyces sp. NPDC048411 (assembly GCF_040704695.1). NCBI lineage: Bacteria > Bacillati > Actinomycetota > Actinomycetes > Kitasatosporales > Streptomycetaceae > Streptomyces > Streptomyces sp. NPDC048411. The sequence continues at coordinate 56,703 of NZ_JBEZKL010000026.1, read as the reverse complement.
GGGCGGTGATCGATGCCGCAGGTGCGGTTGCCCTGGACGTTGCTGTGCCCTCGCACGGGGGAGGGACCTGCTCCTTCCCGTCCCAGATTGCCGCGGAGCAGAAGCAGGTTGACGATCTCCCGGACAGTGTCGACGCCGTGTTCGTGCTGGCTGATGCCCAGGCACCAGCTGAAGATGCTGCGGTCGGCTTCGGCGTACACGTGCGCCGCTTTGAGGATGTCGGCGCGGCTCAGCCCGGACTGGTGCTCGATCTCCTCCCACGGCGTGGCCTCGCACAGCGCGCGGTATTCCTCGAAGTCGGCGGTATGGCGGTCGATGAACTCCCGGTCCAGCGCCTTGGGGTCGGTTGCGGACTGCTCCAGGATCGCCTTGGCCACGCCGCGCAGCAGAGCCATGTCGCCGCCGATGCGGGGCTGCAGGTTCAGCGTGCTGGTGCGGGTCGTCTTGAAGAGGGCCATGTCCGTGAAGTCGTGCGGGACGATGGTGCGTGTGGCCGCCGCTTCGACGAGTGGATTGACGTGCACGATCTGGGCGCCGCGATGGTGGGCCTCGGCGAGGGCGGTGAGCATCCGGGGCGCGTTGGAGGCGGCGTTGACTCCCAGGATGAACAGCGCGTCGGCCGCCTCCCAGTCCTTGAGGTCGGCGGTCCCCTTGCCGGTGCCCAGGGACGCCTGGAGGGCGCGGCCGCTGGCCTCGTGGCACATGTTGGAGCAGTCCGGCAGGTTGTTGGTGCCCAGTTCACGGGCCATCAACTGGTAGAGGAACGTAGCCTCGTTGCCGAGCCGGCCGGAAGTGTAGTACGAGGCCTGATTGGGGTTGTCGAGGTCGCGCAGGGCACGGCCGACCACCTCGAACGCGTCCTTCCAGCTGATCGGAACGTAGTGGTCCGTATCGGGGTCGTAGACCATCGGTTCGGTCAACCGCCCCTGGTTCTCCAGGTCGTAGTCGCTCCACCCGGCCAGCTCCGTCACCGAGTGCGCGGCGAAGAACTCGCGCCCGACCCGCTTACGGGTCATCTCCCAGGTGACGTGCTTGATCCCGTTCTCGCAGATGTCCAGGTGCAGGCCCTTGGTGTCGTCCGGCCACGCGCAGCCCGGACAGTCGAACCCGGTGTTCTCGTGGTTCATCCGCATGATCGCCCGCGGCCCGTCCACCAGCGCACCCTCGCGTACCAGGAGACGGGTCACGCTCTTGGCCGCACCCCAGCCTGCGGCGGGGTGGTGGTAGGGGTGGAACTCCGGATCCTCCTCGGGCGTGGGACCCACACGAGGCTCCAGGGATTCCTGTTCGTCAGTGTTGGCGCTCAAGACTCTCAACCCTTCCACCATGCGGGCATGAGCGGATAAAACGGCACTTTCGGGCAGGCTATGCCCGCTCGTACCCGCTCGCCATTCGACTTTTGGGGGACTGGGCGGTGCCGGATATTCCGCGGGGGTGTGCCGGACGGCGCCCCGGTCTGAGCGCCGGCCCTCAAAGGTGCCTTCGTCCTGTCCGCCCGCGGAGGCCACTTCGAACTGTGCCTTTTGGCGGATGTGGCGATCGGCCGCACCGGGCACGACGCCAGCGGTATCGATCTGTACGTCCATGAGACGCTGATGTTCCTGACCTACACGGACGAGACCGTCGTCGTACTGGAAGCCTGAGACCGTTGACCGAGCTGCCGAGGCATCACTCTCGAGGCCCCATGAACCACTGGCTGATGGTTTCCGCCGCTCCCCGACTCGCGAGCGCGGCGGTCGTCGGAGCGGTCGTCGGAGCGGTCGTCGGCGTCCTGACCCACCTACCCCTGGGAATCCTCGCCGGGATCGCCGCGGCGGAAACGTTCTTCGTCGTGACAGGGTGGATCGCCTTGTGGCCCATGGACGCCGCCACCACCCATCGCAACGTCCGGCGCGAGGAGTTCCGGCCCATCGTCGAGGAACTCGCCGTAGTCGCGGCCGCCGTGTGCGGACTGGTCAGCATCGTGGCGCTGCTCCTCGTCGGCCACTCGGGCCTGAGCCACGCCGCGGCCGCGACCGCGCTCTGCGGCGTGTTCATGGCCTGGGCGGCACTCCACCTGATGTACGCCGCCCGCTACGCGTACATCTACTACCTGCCACCCGAGGGCGGGATCGACTTCAATACCGACGACTTGCCGCGGTACAGCGACTTCCTCTACTTCAGCTACAACCTCGGCATGACCTATCAGGTCTCCGACACCGACGTCTCCAGCTCTACGATCCGCGCGGTCGCCCTCCGGCACTGCCTGCTCTCCTATGTCTTCGGCGCGAGCATCCTGGCCACCACCATCAACCTCGTCGTCGGAATCGTCACGGGCTGACACGAGGGCGGTCCCGTAGGGTCAGGCCAGGACCGTGTCCCCGAGCCAGTGCGCGGCGAGAAGCGGAGTGCCGCCTTCGCGGAGCTGATCGACCCGTATTCCCCTCACCTCGCCGACCGCGGAATCGGCCCCGGCGGCATCGTCGCGGTCAGGCCCCTGGGTAATGCCCCCGGCCGGCGCATAAGCACAGAGGCCAACCGGCCAACCACCGGACCGGAAATAACGACTCGATCCGCGCCCACGGAGTGTCAGCCAACGACACAGCCAGACCAACGACCGGATGATCGGAACGAAACGGTCCAGCGCCTTGACCGCATAGTCTCGCCGGGTTGGTGGATCCGTCTCGCTATTCTGCACAGCATGATGAACTCGTACGCGAGCTTTGACGATGCCGGAGTTGCGATAGCTGGGGCGCGTGCCGGCGCGGATGTGGTGCGCACCATGTACGGACAGCGGCTCACTCGCATCGACAAGGGTGCTGGGGACTTCGCCACCGCCGCCGATGTGGAGGCTGAGAAGACGATCCTCGGCGTCATCCGTGCCGCTCGGCCCGATGACGCGGTCCTCGGCGAGGAAGGCGGGCAGCACGGTGCTGCCGACGCCGTGCGCCAGTGGTTGGTGGATCCCTTGTGCGGCACGCTGAACTACGCCGTGGGAAACATGCTGGTGGCCGTCAACGTGGCGCTGCGCAACGGCGCGGCGGCCGTCGCCGACCCGTTCAGCGGCGAGGTCTTCTTCACCGACGGTGAGACCGCCTGGGTGCGGCACGACGGGTCCGATGCGCAGCTGGTGCCCACGTCTGCTACTCGGCTGGTGGACGTCAACCTGGATCCGCCGTTCCCGAGCGCGCCCGGCTTCCGGGCCGTGGACCTGCTGGCCCGCACCGAGTTCGTCGAGCGGTTCCGGCCGCGTGTCGTGTCCACGACGTTGGCGTTGGCCTGGGTCGCGGCCGGCAAGCGCGCCGCGTACGTCACTGATGGCGGTGACCTGTCCGGGAGTGTGCATTTCGCCGCCGGCATCGCCGTCTGCCGGGCCGCCGGCTGTGTAGTCACCGGGATCGACGGCGCCCCGATCGGGCCGGACGGCCGCGGACTTGTGGTGGCCGCTGACGCCGAAACGCACGCGCTGCTGATGCCGATGATGCGCAGCCGCAGCTAAGTGGTCCGGTCCGGAAGTCCTTCGGGGGTTGACAGCGGAGCAGTTGTGGTGCTTGGTGTCCCGGCTCGCCAAGCCGTCACCGTGCCCCCCGCCACCGAGCGGTGTCGAGGAACACGATCTGGAGTGTGGCGGACATGCCGGAGGCCGAGGCCGTTAGCGTGGACTGCTCCGCGAACCCTGCGGCAGACTCGTCGACATGGTGCGCCTGCGGGTTCTCACGACGAACGACTGGCCGTTGTGGCGGGAGGTTCGCCTTGCCGCGCTGGGCGAGGCGCCGCAGGCATTCAAGTCCCAGCTCGCGGACTGGCCCAGCGGTGGGGAGGAGCGGTGGCGTGCGCGTCTGGAGACGCCCGACGCCTACAACATCGTCGCGTTGCTGGATGGTCGAACGATCGCGATGGCCAGCGGTCTTCCGGGGGACCGTGGCGTATGTGAGCTGAGGTCGGTGTGGGTCAGCCCCCAGGCGCGAGGCGGCGGCGTCGGCGACGGGTTGATAGCAGCAGTCGAAACATGGGCCCGGCAGTCGGGTGCTACAACGCTGAAACTTGCGGTGATCCCGGGCAACGAGCCCGCCATCGCGCTGTACCGCCGCAACGGTTTCGTCGTCACGGGAGAGCTCGGAGACCTGTTGTCCGACGGTGTGACCAGGGAATGTGTGATGGTGAAGGCGCTTTGCTGACGAGTCGGCAGGCAAGTTCGACGGATCGTCCCGCCCACCGCGTGGCCTGGTCCGATCCGATGAACGACTGCTGCCGGTCCAGGACCCTCCGAGCACCGCTCGCCTGCGGCGGGACAGGACACCCGGTGTCTGGTCAGATGTCGGCGGCGGCGAGGTGGAGCCGGCAGGCGCAGTCGAGCGCGTCTGCGGGGGCGCCCGTGTGGCTGCCGGTAGGCAGCAGGGAGTCCTCGTACCGGCCGTTACCGGCCAGGTAGAGGGCGAAGCCCCACCTGCCGACGGCACCGGTGTAGCGCAGCCGCATCAGCTTGATGCGTTCGCCGTCGGCCAGTTCCGCCTCCACGTAGGCGAAGGCTCCGCGGTGGCGGACGTGCAGCTGCTCCAGCTGCGGCCAGGCGGTGCGGGCGCGCTCGCCGAGGCGCGCCTCCAGGGAGAGCCGGGTGTGTTCCGAAGGCGTGGGCATGGCGCCCATCCTGCCCGAGGGGGCCGGTGGCCGGATGCGGCAGGCTTTCGGCCTGTCGTGATCCACTTCTGCCGATCGGCCTGCCTGCTGTGCCCATTGCCGCCGCCCGCCCCATAGTCCTGCGCGCCGCCGAGCGCGAGCGGCTGAAGAAGATGGCCTACGGCCACAAGACCGAGTACCGGCTGCGGATGCGCGCGCAGGTGGTGCTGCACGCCGCACGCACACGCTCCAACGCGCGTATCGCCCGCGAGACGGGGCTGCACCTGGACACGGTCCGCTGCTGGCGCGGCCGGTTCGCCGAGCACGGTCTGGCCGGTCTGTCCGATCGCGAGCGGTCAGGGCGGCCATCGTCGTTCACCGCGCTGCAGGTGGCCCAGGTCAAGGCCCTGGCCTGCCGGCTGCCCGCCGAGAGCGGGGTGCCGCTGGCACGCTGGTCGTGCCCGGAGCTGGCCCGCGAGGTTGCCGCCCGGGCGATCGCCAGCTCGGTCTCCGCCTCCACCGTGCGCCGCTGGCTGGCCGACGACGCGCTCAAGCCCTGGCAGCACCGGTCCTGGATCTTCATCACCGACCCCGACTTCCGCCTCAAGGCCGAGCGGGTGCTCGGCTTGTACGCCCGCACCTGGCAGGGCGTTGCGCTCGGCGCGGACGAGTACGTGATCAGCGCGGACGAGAAGACCTCCGTCCAGGCCCGCTGCCGCTGCCACCCCACCCTGGCCCCCGGGCAGGCCAGGGCGATGCGGGTGAACCACACCTACGGCCGCGGCGGCGCCCTGGCCTACCTCGCCGCCTACGACGTCCACGCCGCGAAGGTGTTCGGCCGCACCGAGCCGCGCACCGGCATCGACCCGTTCATGAACCTGGTCACCCAGGTCATGAGCACCGAACCCTACGCCAGCGCCAAGCGGGTGTTCTGGATCGTGGACAACGGCTCCTCCCACCGCGGCAAGAAGGCCGCCGACCGGCTGACCGCCGCCTACCCGAACGCGGTCCTCGTCCATACCCCAGTCCACGCCTCCTGGCTGAACCAGGTGGAGATCTACTTCTCCGTCGTGCAGCGCAAGGTCGTCTCGCCCAACGACTTCACCGACCTCACCGAGGTCGCGGACCGGCTCCGGGTATTCGAAGACCGCTACAACGCCACGGCACAGCCGTTCCAGTGGAAGTTCACCACCTCCGACCTGGACGATCTGCTGGCCAGGCTCGACCGGCACACCGCCGATCACCCAGAAGAATCCTCCGCCACTCCGAAAGCATGATCAACCCCCGAAGGGCTTACGCCGCAGACCACTAAGCTTGACGTTTATCCTCGTCGGGTTTGGTGTTCCTTGATCGACTCGGCGCGTTTGACGGTCTTGCCGACGTCGTGGCGCTTGGCCCGCTGCCTGTTCTTCGAACCGGGAGGCCGTCCCGGACCCGGTCGGGACGGTTGCGGTGCGGCCGCCGGGCAGGCCGCCGTCGCGCGGAGGTTGCGAAACCCCCGGCGGACGCGGGCAGGGGTGAGGCGGCGGGGCTCGGCTGGCCGTTCCCAGGGGTGGCGAAGGTCCTCGGCCAGGGGCCGAGCGAGGCGGAGTTGGGCGTGGGCGGCGATGATGAGCCAGGTCCACAGGTCGGCACTGTCGGCGTGGCGGACCTTTGGGGCGGTCCAGCCGAGCGTCTGCTTCATCAGCCGGAAAGTGTGCTCGAGATCAAATCTGCGCAGGAACAACTGCCACCACAGGTCCACGTCCGCCGGTGTAGCGGCAGTGGCCGAGCACGGGTGAGCCGGGCGCTCTGCGGCCGGCCGCCCGGCCGTCAGACGGGCTCGGGCGGGGTTCGACGACCTCGGCGGCGACCGCGTGTTCCACTGTGCCGGTGGTGGCCGTCCCGGGGCTTGGGGCCAGGGGCCATGCGCATGGGGCCGGAGGTCCTTGCCGCATGGGGGAGTTGGGATGCCGGACGGCACGACAGGGGCCGCCCGGCGCTGCGTGACGGCCCAGGAGCAGAGCGCGGGACGACGTGCCTCCGCCGGTATCCCGTCGCGGCGGCGCGGCCGGATGTCCTCGTCACCTGCCGCGGGCCATGCGAGTCCCAAGTCTCGGGCCACGGTCGACGACATCCAGGACGCGCCGAGAGCGGTCGGGATCAGTACGGACCACCATGCCGAACAGGGGCGTTGTGGTGCCGGTCTCCGCGCAGCCGCGTACCTACAGGTTCGGATGTCCCGCCCTGCGGCGGTCAGGACGGTGGATCGGCCACCGGCAGCCGTGGTACGCGAGGGTCACCGGCCTGTCGCGGACGAACAGGGCGTCGTACCCGGCGTCCGGCATCCCGAGCGGATGCTCCGGCCGTGCGACCGCCCCGACGTGTCGGCGGGGGAATGGACGACGGTTCAGTCGCTGACGACGGCGACGGGGCACGGCGCATGGTGGAGCATCGCGTGGGGGACCGGGCCGAGCCGCCCGAACGGGCGGCGGCAGCCGACCACGAGCAGATCCGCGCCGACGGCGGCGTCCAGCAGGGCGGAGGCCTTGCCCACGACCTGCGAGCCGTCCGAGCCGTCGCGTTCGGACCGCCGCGACCACCTCCGGCTGGGGGTGCTCGCGGCGATCTCGGTCATCTGTGCCGCGATGCCGCTACGCGGCGGGTGTGATCAGTCCGTAGTGGCCGTCGTACCGGTGGTACAGGACGTGTCCGCGGCCGGTGGCGCTGTCGAGGAAGAAGACGAACGGCAGCCCGGTGAGGGCCAGTCGCTCGGTCGCCTCCCGCACACTGATCTCGGGCGCCGGGACCTCGCTCACCGTCAGATGCGGTGCTGCCGGGGGCTCGGCAGTGGCTTTGTCGGCTGTCGCCATGCGGTGGTAGCCGGTGCGCGGGTCGCGGTAGACGACGCTGTCGCGGCCGGAGTCGGCGTCGGCGAAGAGATAGAAGTCGTAGTCCATCGACTCCAGGTCGAAAACGGCCTCCTCGGGGGTCTGCCGGGGCAGGCCGAATGACTTGTGCCGCACGATCTGGCGTTCCTCGGCCGGCAGCTGGCGGTGCCGCGGACGGTGCTCGTGCCCGTCGTCGTGCCACCGGTCGCCGGGCAGGCGCACCGTGTCACCGTGGTGGTCCCCCCGGTTGTGGCGGCGTGTCCTGGCCAGCCGGGCGACCAGCCGGTCACGGAGCAGATCGACGGCTTCGAACATGGTGCCCGCGGCCACGTGGGCCCGCACCGGGCACCCGTTGACGTCCACCACGGCCTGCGCGGCGGCGGGACGGCCCGACGCCGCGTTGGCGGCCTGAGTGAGCTTCACTCGGGCCGCAAGGACCGGCTCGCTCAGGTGGTCAAGGGCGGCCAGCGTCTTCTCACGCGCGTAGCCGGCCGCTCCGCGTGGCACCTGACCGCGGGCCTCCACTTGGATGTCGACGGCGGGCCTGGTCTTGAGACGAGTCATCAGAGATCCTCCTTGATCGCTCCCAGGATTCCCGTCGCGGCGGCCGGCGGGCGAGGGCCGGGTGGCCCGCGTGCCCGGCTCGTGGTCCCCACCTCGTCAGCCGTATGCCGGGACCGTCGGGCCGGAGCCGAGGACCTTCGCCCCATGACAGTCACCACCCCGTACGCGTCCGGGCGATTCACACGCGCGAAAACGGCAGCCGGGGCGGACGGCCGCGCGAACCGGACCGGGGAACGCCCGCTGCCACGCTCCGGCCGGGGCACGACAGGGCCCAATGGCCCTGCCGCAGTGGTCGCAACGGGCCACGCACGGTGGTGCCGGCAGGGCCACGGACGGGGACCTTCGCGACCCTGCCCGGGCCACGGCCGCGTGACAGGGTTTGAGGTGATCTCCCCGGCGAGGTGCGGAACACAGCCGCTGTAACAGCAGGTCCATGCCGTACTGCGGAGATCCACCACTTCCAGTTCTTCGTTTTTCTTCCCAAGGGGGAGATTCATGTCGTTCCACGTCGACTCCGAGACCGGCCGCCTCAAGCAGGTCATCCTGCACCGCCCCGACCTGGAGCTGAAGCGCCTGACACCCACAAACAAGGACGAGTTGCTCTTCGACGATGTGCTCTGGGTCAAGCGGGCGCGGGAAGAGCACGATGCGTTCGCCGACGTCCTGCGGGACCGGGGCGTGCGCGTCCATCTCTTCTCCGACCTGCTCACCGAGACCTTGGAGAACCCCGCCGCCCGGACGCTCATTCACGACCGGGTCTTCGACGAGCGGGAGTACGGCCCGCTGGCCACCGACCGCATGCGTGCCTTCTTCGACTCCCTGGGGCCGGCCGAACTCGCGGCCTGTCTCGTGGGCGGTGTCACCCGGCGCGAGCTCATGGACCGCCTGGGCCCGGTTGCGAGCGTACGGCTGCACGCCATGGATCCCGACGGCTTCGTGCTCGCGCCCCTGCCCAACCATCTGTTCACCCGCGACACCTCGTGCTGGATCTATGACGGGGTGAGCGTGAACCCCATGAAGAAGCGGGCGCGGCGCCGCGAGACCGTCCACTTCGAGGCCGTCTATCAGCACCACCCGCTCTTCGAGAAGCAGGAGTTCCACCGCTGGGCCGACGGGCAGACCGGCTACCCCTCCACCATCGAGGGCGGTGACGTGCTGGTCATCGGCAACGGCGCGGTCCTGGTGGGGATGGGGGAGCGGACCACGCCTCAGGCCGTCGAGGCGCTCGCGCTGCGCATGTTCGCCGCCGGGTCCGCCCGCCGGGTCGTGGCGATCGATCTGCCCAAATCCCGCAGCTTCATGCACCTCGACACGGTGATGACCATGGTGAGCGGTGACACCTTCACCAAGTACGCCGGTCTGGGCATGCTGCCCTCCTGCACCATCGAGCCCGGTCAGGATGGGCACAGCTTGAAGATCACCGATCATGCGCCGGAGTACATGCACCAGGCGATCGCCGACGCCCTGGGCCTGGATTCCATCAGTGTGCTCACGCCGACTCAGGATGTGCGCTCCGCGGAGCGGGAGCAGTGGGATGACGGCTGCAACGTCCTGGCTGTCGAGCCGGGAGTCGTCCTCGCCTACGAGCGCAACGTCACCACCAACACCTATCTGCGCCGCAACGGCATCGAGGTCATCACCGTCCGGGGCAGCGAGCTGGGCCGGGGCCGCGGCGGTCCGCGCTGCATGAGCTGCCCCGTCGAACGCGACGCCGCCTGACCGGCACCGCCCCGGCACACCGCCCACCCCGCCCATCCGTCTTCCGCTCGAAGGAGAGCACCCGCCATGACCATCGACCTGCGCCACCGCTCACTGCTGAAGGAACTCGACTTCACTCCCGATGAGTTCCGCCACCTCCTGGAACTGTCCGCCCGGCTCAAGTCGGCCCACTACGAGGGCACCGAACAGCAGCGCCTGCGGGGCAGGAACATAGCCCTCGTCTTCGAGAAGACCTCCACCCGTACCCGCTGTGCCTTCGAGGTGGCCGCGCTCCAGCAGGGAGCCCACGTCACGCCCCTGGATCCGACGGGCTCTCAGATCGGCCACAAGGAGTCCATCAAGGACACCGCACGGGTCCTGGGCCGCTTCTACGACGGCATCGAGTACCGGGGCAGCAGCCAGAGTGCCGTGGAGGAGCTGGCCGAGTACGCGGGTGTCCCGGTGTGGAATGGCCTGACCGACGACTGGCATCCCACCCAGTCCCTCGCCGACGCGCTGACCATGCGGGAGCACACCGACAAGCCCCTGCACGAGATCTCCTTCGCCTATCTCGGCGACGCCCGCAGCAACGTGGGCAACTCCTTGCTCGTCATGGGCGCGATGCTCGGCATGGACGTCCGCATGGTAGGCCCCGAGAGCCTGCACAACACCCCCGGCGTGGTGGCGGAGGCCAAGCGGATCGCACGGTCCACCGGGGCCCGGATCACCCTCACCGAGAACGCCGACGAGGGCGTGGCGGGCGTCGACTTCGTCTACACCGACGTGTGGCTCTCCATGGGGGAGCCGAAGGAACTCTGGGACGAGCGGATCGCCCTGCTCAAGCCGTATCAGGTGACCATGGACGTGCTGAAGGCGACGGGCAACCCCCGGGTGAGGTTCATGCACTGCCTGCCGGCCTTCCACGACAGCGGCACCACCGTGGGCGCGGAGATCCTGGAGCGCACCGGGATGAACGCCCTGGAGGTCACCGACGAGGTCTTCGAGTCCCCCCACTCCGTCGTCTTCGACCAGGCGGAGAACCGGATGCACACGATCAAGGCCGTCCTCGTCGCCACCCTCGGCGACTGACGCGCGATAACCGCCACCCCACCCGTACAGGAGAAGTCATGCGCGTCGTCGTCGCGCTCGGCGGCAATGCCCTGCTCCGCAGGGGAGACCGGCCGGACGCCGCCGTCCAGCTCACCAACGTCCAGGCGGCCGTGGCCGCCCTGGCCCCGCTCGCCCGACAGCACGAGCTGGTGATCACCCACGGGAACGGCCCCCAGGTCGGCCTGCTCGCCCTGGAGAACGCCGCCGACACATCCCTCACCCGCCCCTACCCGTTCGATGTCCTCGGCGCGGAAACCCAGGGGATGATCGGCTACTGGCTGCTGCAGTCCCTGCAGAACGCCCTGCCCGGCAGGCAGGTGTGCGCCCTGCTCAACCAGACCCTCGTCTCCGCCGCCGACCCCGCCTTCCACGACCCCACCAAGTTCGTGGGCCCGGTCTACACACGCGAGGAAGCCGAACGCCTCGCCGCCGAAAGTCACTGGACGGTCAAACAGGACGGCCCGCACTGGCGCCGGGTCGTCCCGTCCCCCGATCCGCAGCGTGTCGTCGAGACCCGGCTGATCCGACTGCTGCTCACCTCCGGCGCCGTGGCCGTCTGCGCCGGAGGCGGCGGGGTCCCTGTGGTCCGCGACGAGCACGGACGGCTTACCGGTGTCGAGGCGGTGGTGGACAAGGACCTCACCGCCGCCCTGCTCGCCGAAGCCCTCGACGCGGATGCGCTGCTGCTGCTCACCGACGTACCCCAGGTCATGCGCGGATACGGCACCCCGCAGGCGCAACCCATCGGCCGCACGACCCCCGCCCGCCTGCGGGCCGAGCACCTTCCGGCCGGTTCCATGGGGCCGAAGGCGGAAGCGGCCTGTCGGTTCGTGGAACTCACCGGCGGCCTCGCCGCCATCGGCGCCCTCGGAGATGCCCAGGCCATCCTCGACGGCATCGCCGGCACGGTCGTCACTCCCAGCGGCCACCACCCTCAGGGCCAGGACCTCACCGGCCCGCGCCACGACGACACCCTCGAGATCTGACATGACCACACACGCCGCCCCGGCCGCACCGGAGCCTGACACCCTGTCCGCAGCCGCGCCAACCAGGAAGAAGGGCCCGCACTTCCCCTCGGCGTTTACCGTCCTGGCGATCGTCACCCTGGTGGTCTGGGCTCTGACCTTCGTCGTCCCCGCCGGACACTACGACACCAAGGACGGTCGCCCGGTCCCTGGCAGCTACCACACCGTGGAGCTGACCACCGGCTTCTGGGGCCGTCTCAAGGACCTCTTCCTCGCCCCCGTCAACGGACTCTACGGAGTCACCGACCCGCACACCGGGCTCACCGCCCCCGGCGGCAGCGGCGACTTCTTCGGCGCAGCGGGCGTGTTCCTCTTCGTGCTTGCCGTCGGCGCCTTCATCACCGTCACCCTGCGCACCGGAGCGCTGACCACGGGAGTGGCCCGCCTCGCCGAACGGCTGAGGCGCCACAGGACAGTCCTGCTCGTCGTCCTGCTCACCCTGTTCTCGCTGGGCGGCACCACCTACGGCATGGCGGAGGAAACACTCGGCTTCTACGCCCTGATGATCCCCCTGGCGCTCAAGCTCGGCTACGACCGGATGACCGGCGCGGCCGTGATCGTCGTCGGGGCCGGAATCGGCACCCTCGCCTCCACCGTCAACCCGTTCGCCACCGGAGTCGCCTCCGACAGCGCGGGCATCGGCACAGGCGACGGCATCATGCTGCGGCTGCTGATGTGGGCCGTGCTGACCGCTCTTGCCGCGGCCTATGTGGTGCGCTACGCCAACCGCGTCCACCAGGACCCGTCCCGCTCCCTGGTCACGCCGAAGCCGGAGGACGAGGAACTGCGGACCCAGGGCGCCACCGCCGAACCCTTGACCGTGCGTCAGCGCATCGTGCTGGCGGTCTTCGCCGCAACCTTCCTCTTCATGATCTTTGCAGTGATCCCCTGGGCCGACCTGGGCGTCACCTTCCTGCCGACCCTGGGCTGGTACTTCCCCGAACTGGCGGCCCTGTTCATCGTCGCAGCCGTCGCCGTGGGCCTGTTCGCCGGGCTCGGTGAGAAGGGCACAACCGAGGCCGTCGTGGCGGGCGCCGGCGACTTTATAGGAGCAGCGATGATCATCATGCTGGCTCGCGGAGTCACCGTCATCATGAACAACGCCAGCATCACCGACACCATCCTCAACAGCCTGCACAGCGTCGTCTCCGGCACCTCGTCGGGACTGTTCGCCGTGCTGATGTTCCTGGTCAACCTCCCCCTCGCGTTCCTCGTGCCCTCCTCCTCCGGACACGCGGCCCTGGCCATGCCCGTCCTCGCCCCGCTCGCCGACTTCGCCGGCGTCAGCCGCGCCGTGGTGGTCACCGCCTACCAGTCGGCCTCCGGCTGGATCAACCTCATCACCCCGACCTCCGCCGTCGTCATGGGCGGACTGGCCCTCGCCAAGGTCCGCTATGACCGCTACCTGCGCTTCATGGCCCCGCTGATGGGCATCCTCCTGGTCGCTGTCGCGGGCTTCCTGGCCCTGGGAGCGGCGATCGGCTGAGCGCCGGGCCGACAAGGGCCGTCTCGGCGGCGTCCTGGACCACCTCGGCGATTCCGTACACCGGCATGACCGCGAAGATGTGCACGCCGGCGATAGGCTCGGCCTCTCGCCGGCCGCGCGGCTGTCAGCGGTCGCGTAGGAACGCGACGAACGTGGTCCACGCACCGTCGCCGATCACGACCACGGGGCCGTGCGGGGCGGTCTTGCTGTCGCGGACGGGGACGACGACGGCGAAGCCGTCGGCCACTTCAACGCATACAACCCCGCACGCGGATGGCGTCTCGACCGGATCCCCGGGCGGCGCATCCGCCGCATCGAGACCCCGTACGAGTCGGCCCCGGCCGCCCTGGAGCTCCCGCTGTGGATCGTCCGTGACGGCGAACACCACGCCGACGGCCGGCTCCGCATGAGCCTGGCCGAGGAGGAACAGCTCCACGCGGAACTGTCCCTGGCCCTCGCGGACGACGCCACCACGGGAAGACCGGCCTGCCGATGAGGGGGCTGTGTTCACATGGCCCGCCCGGCTTCAGCCGGGGGAACCCTGCGCGCGGCCCTCATGTTCGACTGCCTTGGGTTCGCACCCTGGTGTTGCCGTCCTGCTGGGTTTCGAGCCAGCCCAGCCGTGCCGCCTGGAAGCCCAGCTGCATGCGATTGTGCACCTTCGCGACGTCCATCAGGTGCCGGGTCCGGCGCTGCACCGTCCGCAGGGAGGTGCGCAGTTGGGTGGCGATCGCCTGGTCGGTGAGGCCGGTCAGCGACAGGCTGAGGATCTGTGCATCCAGATCATCGATGGCGGGCGCGTTCTGCAAGGCACCCGCCGAGGTGGCGAACTGCGTTGCTTTCTCCCATTCGGACTCGAACAGTGCTATCAGCGCGTCGAGCAGGCTGCTCTCGTGCACGAGCAGGGCTCCCGCCTTTGCGGCACTGGCCGAACCGAGGAGTGGAACAATGGCCAACTCGCGGTCCACGATGAAGAGTTTCAGTGGCACCGTGTCGGCGACCCGGACCTCCTCTCCTGATGCCCGCGCCTGGGCGATCTCGTCGAACGACGGGGCTCCCTCGTCGAGCATTGCGCGTTCGAGTATCACGCGGTAATGGACGCCGCGCGCGATGACCGTGTCGTCGGTCATGTTGCCGGGCGAATAGAACGGCGCCTTGACGAAATTCATGATTTCTTTCCGTGCGCCGAGTTGTATGTGTCCGACGCGCTCGCGGATGGCCTCGGTGCCGTGGATCACATCGACGACCTCCGCGACGCCGCGCCCGAGGGTGGCCGCGCGGTAGATTTCGTCGAGGGAGTCGAGCTCGATTTCTGCCAGCTTGAGCTCGTTCTGTCGCTGGACCAGGAGCGCCCGCAGCGCCGCCGCCGGTGGGGAGGCGACGAACCGGGTGGTGTGGCCGAGGCTGCGCGCGGCGAGTCCCCGGCCTTCGAGCATGCAGAGGATGCGTACGACCTGGTCGGCCTCGCAGCCGACGGACTCGGCGAGTTCGGCGGGAGTGGCGGAGGCTACGGAGATCAGGTTGTGGTAGATGCCCGCCTCTTCGGGGGTCAGTCCCAGCACGTCTGACAGCATGATGTTCCTCCGCCTGTCTGTCGGTACTTCGGCCTGGTGCGTTGCGAACGCGAGAGACGGCCGGGGCGAAACGTACGTCTCGCCCCGGCCGTGACCCCTCAGGGTCGGTTCACCGTTTCAGCGGTTCACCTCAGCGCAGTCGGTACGCCTTGGGGATGGTCTGCTTGACGGTGTTGCCCGCACTGTCGGTCGCGGTGACCCGCAGTGCGACTCCTTCGGGAGCCTCGTCACGCTTCGGGTGCTTGATGCCCGTGGAGAAGGTGTTCTTCCCGTCGGCCTGGGTGTTCGCCGGCGGCCAGGTCTTGCCGCCGTCGAAGCTGGCTTCCACCCGCAACTCGGTCACGGTCGGCGGCGTGCTGAGCCGATCCTGGTAGTAGCCGGTGACGGTGACGGGGTGGACCCCGCCGGCCTTGGCGGTGTTGTCCAGGTCCAGGCCCAGGTCGTACCGCAGGAAGATGAGCGGCTCCGGACGGCACTGGCCGGGATCCTTGACGATGACGTCCGCGATGCACGGCTGTGACGTCGGCGTGTCGGGCTTGGTCGGCCGGTCGGACGTGTACTCCCACGCGGTCTTGACCCCGTTGGTCTCCGCCTGGAACGTGTAGCGGGCTGATTCCGCAGGCAGGTCGTACGAGATGACATCGGCCTTGCACCCCACCAGCGCGAGCATCGCTACGGCTGCCGACGCCGCCAGGTTCACCTTCCGGCGCCACCTCGATGGCTCGGCCGCGTTCATCGGAGCAGTCTCCTTTCCCATTTCGGTCATCACCGCCCGCTCCTCGACATCAGGTCCGACGCGTTGCCGGGCTCGCCGAGCTGGAAGACGAACTCGACCGGGTTCAGCTTTTGCTGGAGTTCGCGGCCGGCGTCGTCGAGGAGGCTTACCTTGCAGGCGGGGGGCTCGCAGGCCTGGATCCCGTAGATCAAATGGGCGATACCCGTGTCGTTGAGCATGCCCGCCATGGCCTGGCGACCGCCCCCGCTGCTGGTCAGGTACAGGGTGGGCCAGAAGCGGTCGCCCTCCCGGCAGCCGGCGCACGGCAAGCCGGTGCTGGCTGTGAAGCCCGACTTGGTGCGGACCTGGGGCGCCGCGCCGGGAAGGGACGGACCCTCGTTCCAGTCGATCGTGTTCTTCTTGCCGAGCGCCAGGTCCTGGGTTTCGCTCGGGCCCGATGGACGTGCCACGGACGGCGCGAGATAATCCCTGACGGACATCTCGAAGCGGTCGATCGCGTTGTCGTTCCGCGGCCCGACCAACGTGGTGAACTGCCGCTGACTGTCCGGCTTGGGCAGCATGATTTCCTCAGTCACCGGGCCGGACTTCGTTATCCGGTTCCAGCTGAAGTGGGGAATCGCGCCGGGCTGGTCGGCGTGGAAGCGGTGATCGACGCGGTCGAGATCCCTGGACTGGACCTGGTACGGCAGGTTGCCGGGAACCCGACCGGGGGAGTTGAAGGCAAGAGCGTAGGCCTTGGACACTTCGCTGCTGCCGCCGAGTTCGACCTGGACGCCGGGCTTCGCTCCGCCCTTGATCCGCTGGATCAGCGCCGTGCCCTCGGCCGGAGGTACGGTCACGATCGGCAGCGCCGCGTACGGATCGACCGGCGGGCAGCTGTCGGGACCGTTTTTGCATTGATACTGCCGGGACGACTCGTACTTCAGCAGGGCGACCCGATCGGCCTTGCCGGTCACCAGCACCCCGACCGCGCCCGCGGCGGCAGCCTCCGCCACTCGCTTGCGCAGTGCGGTGAAGTCACAGGTCGTCTTGCAGATGTCGGTTGGCCTCAGCAGCACCAGCGCACCCTTGGCATCGACGTTGGCAAGTTCCTCGGCCGAGCCGGTGCCCGCGTAGACGACGGGCTTACTCCCGTTGGTGGGCAGTCGGGGAATCGTCGACCGCACGAGGTTGTGCGCGGGCTTCCCGTCCTCACTCCAGTTCTGATTTCCGCCGTTTATGGAGGTGTCCGGTGTCGCGTAGCGGGCGTTCAGGTCGAAGGAGTCACCGTCCCCCTTGACCTTCATCGTCACTGACCGCGGTACCAGGACATGCTCGCTGTGGAAGGCGAGCGTGCCGAGGCTCACTTCACCGGTCGGCAGTGCCCACCAGTTCGGCTCACCGGGACCGTATTCGGTGGTCAACGCCGCGGTGATCCCCCAGTCGCCGTCCACGGAGGTCCGCACGGTCTTGAAGACTGCCTGGTATGTCTCGGTCGGCTCCGGGGCGTTCACCTTGACCGGCTTGGCCTTCCGAAGGTCCAGCTCCACCGTGGTCGCCCCGGTGACCTCCACCTGCGGTGCCATCGGTGCGGCCTTGTGCAGCTCGCCGGCCGCGTCCCGCCACGTCACACCGAGGGCCGCCGTGACAGTACCGGCGAAGACCCGTGCCTTGACCGTCTCGCCACCCGGTGCAGTCAGCGGCTTTTCGTACAGTTTCAGCTTGTCCTCGCTGACCGGAACGATCAGCGCGTCGCCGTACGAGACATCGGTGGCACCGGCCGGAGGAATGACCTTGATGGTCAGGTCGTGACGGATCGGCTCCAGGAACGCCGATATCCGCGACGATCCCAGTACGTCCCCAGCGCCGTCCTTGGCGGTCAAGGAGCCGGTGTACGCGCCGTACTGTCCGGGACCGTCCACCACCCTGCCGTCCATGGTCACCGTCACGTCGGCCGAGCCCTTGGCGGGCACGGTCACCTGGTCGGCGCTGAGCGTGAACAGCCCCGCCGGTGCGGGCTTGCCCGCGGAGGAAGCCGACGTGGAGAGCGTGAGAGTGATCGGCTCGTCGGTCCAGTTGCTGTAGGTGAACTTCCTGGACACCGGAGCGTGCGGGTACTCGGCCCGGCCGAAGTTCAGGCTTCCCTCCGGGATGATCTTCGGATCGGTCGCACGGTCCAGGTCCACCCGGCCGGCGCCCTGCGCGTACAGGTCGTGTCCGAGGTCCTTGGAGGTCCCCATCAGCAGCGCCTTGATCTGCTTCCCGGTGAAGTCCGGGTGCTGCTGGGCGACGATCGCCGCGGCACCGGTCGTATGGGGGGTGGCCATGGAGGTGCCGCTGGCGGACGTGTAGTAGTCGTCCACGGGCTGGCCCATCGAGGTGCCCTTGGCGCGGGCCGCGGCGATGGCGACGCCCGGAGCCGCGATGTCCGGCTTGGCCGCGCCGTCGCCGATACGAGGTCCGCGGCTGGAGAACTTGGCCATCTGGTCGCTCTTGTCCACGGCCGCGACGGTCAGTGCCTCGTCGGCGGCACCTGGCGCCCCGACCGTCCCGGAGTCCGGGCCGGCGTTGCCCGCGGCGATGACGAACAGGGTGCCGTAGGCGCGGCTGAGCCTGTTGACCGTCGCGCTCAGCGGGTCCGTTCCGTTGGTGGCCCCTCCGCCGATGCTCATGTTCACCACGTCGGCACCGGACTTGGCGGCCCACTCCATGCCGGCGATGACCGCGTCGCCGGCGCACCTGCCCTCGTTGTCGCACACCTTGCCGATGGAGAGCTTCGCACCGGGCGCCACACCGCGGCGCAGCCCGTTGGAGGCCTTGCCGGTACCGGCGATCGTGGACGCCACATGGGTACCGTGTCCGTGTCCGTCCACCGGACCGCTCGGGTTGTTGGTGAAGTCGACCGCCTCGGTGATCTGGCCGGCGAGATCGGGGTGGGTGGCATCGATGCCACCGTCCAGCACCGCGACCTTCACGTTCGAACCGTCGTAGCCGCGCTCCCAGGCGGCGGGCGCGCCTATCTGCGGTACGGACTTGTCGAGCTGGATCGTCGTCAGTTCGTTCAGCCACACCTTTTCCACCCCGGCCAGCGGGCCGGTGGCCAGAGAGGCGGCGGACTTGCCGGTGTTCTTCTCCTTCCGCACCTCTCGCCACCACTGACCGTTGCCCTTGATGGCTATCGAGCGGGCGTTGAGGCTCGGCAGGACGGCCTTGGCGGTCGTACCGGTGGGGGGCGTTGCCGTCCGGGCACTGGTCTTTCCGGTGTACGCAGCGATCGCCGGGACCTCGCCGGTCCTGCCCGCGGCCGCCCAGTCGGCCAGCTTGGCGAGGTTGAAGAGCTCCCAGTCCAGCAGGTCGGCACGGAGCAGCGGCAATGCGTCGTCCGGTACGACGTATACCTGGCCGTTCCTGGTGACGGTGTGAAAGAGAACCGACTCGTTCCCGGGCCGCGTTGCGGGCTCGATCTCACGGACGACCGGCTGCCGGCCCTTGGTGACGCCGATTTGCACCTTGTCGCCGGTCACCAGCGTCAGCGGCAGGTTCGCCCGATTTCCGGCGGTAGCCTTGAGAAGGCTGTCGCTGACCGAAGCCGGCAGGTTGACGGCAGTAAGGGAAGACGGAGCTGGAGCCGGAGCTGGGTCGGAGGCATTCGCAGCGGTGCTCGACATGACCGTCCCGAGGACGGTGATGCCGGCGGCCGCGGTGGCCAGCCGTCGCCCGAAACGCCTCATCGCGAGGCCTCCTGAGGTGCCGTTCTTTCGGGTTCGCCCTGAATATGGTGCGGTGGATGCATGAGCGTCTCCTGCTCGTCGCGAGAAAGAAGTACTTGCTGCATTCGGCAGATACTTTCGGGCTCTGCGCGGACCGAGGCAACCGATTGGCAGTGGCGGATTTCTTCCATGTCGCAAACCCGCCACGACGTTTGGGCGGAAGGCCGGCGGAGGAACACCAAAGTGCGCGTGGGTAGGGGAAATTTCCGGCGCCGCGTTCGGGAATGCGGAGTTGTGCCGATGATGCGGTGTATCAGGCGCTCCGGTGCGGACGTCAGAACTCTCGGATATGCCCGGACTTTTCGAGGATGCTCTCGATTTTCGGCAATACGGAGGAACAGCAAGGTATTCGATTTCCGGTACAACGGGGTGCGCCCCTGGCACAAGGGCGTTCCTTGTGCCAGGGGTGCGGTCAGGAAAGGGCTGCCGTGAAGGTCAGCGAATGGCGTAGGCCTTGATCAGGGTCTGCTCGATCTTGCTGCCGTTGGTGTCCTGCGCCTTGACGCGCAGGGACACGTAGCCCGAATCCGGGTTGCTCACGGATACCTTGAAGCCACCGTCGCTCTTGCTCTCGACCTTCGCGGGCTGCCAGGTGGCACCGTCGTCGGAGGACGCCTCCACCTCGACCCCGTCGATGTCCGGGGTGGCGCCGTTCTGGAGGAGGAACGCCAGATCGAAGTGGTAGGTGTTGCCGCCCTGGGTGGTGTTCTGCGCATCCAGGTCCAGGCCGTACTTCGGCCAGAGCAGTGCCAGGTCCTCCTTGCCGTTCGCCGGCCGGGCGGACTTGAACGTCCACGCGGTGCTGGCCTTGGTGGACAGCGGGAACCACGCCGGGTGCTCGGTGTCCATGGTGATCCGGTAGGTCGCCGGGTCAGGGCCGACCGGTAGCGTCGTGAGCGAGAACCAGCCCTGCTCCTTGAGGAGTTTGCCGTCCTGGTACAACCGCACCGTCGTCACGGTGCCGTCATCGCCCTGGAAGTAGGCGTAGTGTCCGGGCTGGCTGTCGCCCATCTCCATCATGTTGAGGGTGACCTTGTCGCCGTCGCGGAACGCGAGGGTGGTCTCCGGTCCGGACGGGCCGTTCGCAGCGCCCAGCCAGGTTTCCTCGCGCTGCTCGCCCGGGCTGTAGTTGCGGATGAGGTCTCTCATGCTCATGACGATGTCCTTGCGGTCCGGGTAGACCGAGTGGAACCACCGCATGCCCTTCATCGTCGGCCACTTGCTGCCGGTGGAGTACCACTCCTCCCGGTCCTGCGGCGCGTCGTAGAAGTCCACCAGCTGGGTGATCATCGCCTCTCCCGGGCGGACCGCCGAGTCGGTGTCGCCGATCAGAGTGCCCTTGGTGCCGCGGTAGTGGGACTTCACCACGGCCGAGTTCTCCGTGGTGACCGCGTCGGTGGGGTCGGCCGGAATTCCACCGGGAACCATCAGCGCGATGTTGTACACATAGGGGTGGTTCCCGATGCCCTGCAGGTTGATCTGCGTGGGACCGTCGGCCATCCGGCCGAAGAGCACCGCGCCCTCGTCCTGGGTGAGGCTCCAGGCCGGGATGGCAGTGCCGGTGACGCGCGGCACGATGGTGGCGTAGACGCCGGGCCGGTCGTTGACGATGATCGCTGCCTTCGCGCCGGCGTCGGCCACTGCGGCGATCTGGTCGACGACCTTCTGGGTGGCATCGCGGGTGACGACCGCGAGCTTGCCATCGAGGTCCTTGCCGGCCAGGTCCTCCGGCCGTCCCGTGCCGGCGTTGACCGCCTGGAGTGTGCTGGGGCCGTACAACCGGGCCGCATAGGTCACCGGCTTGAGTGGGAGCGCGCCTTCCTGCCCTGCAATGGACGCCCGGATCACCGGCGAGTACCTGCGGTCTTGGAAGTTGAACTCGAAGGTGCCGTCCGTCACGGGCGCGGTGGGCACCACATAGGCGTGCTTCGAGAACAGGCTCGACACACCCTTCATGTAGTCGATCCCGCGCTTGCCGGGCAACTGCTGGCGGTACCCGAGCTTGTGGTTACTCGAGTCCGACTCCTTGGGGGTCGTGACCTTGACCTCCTTGCCCAGCCGGGCGTCCATCGTGATCGTCCGATTGGCCTTCAGGTCCACCACGGGCTCGCCGGCGAGGGTGTGGCTCAAGGCCTGGCCCGTGGCCTTGTCCAGCGTGTATACGTCACCCATGACGGAGTAGCGACCCTGCGGCAGTGCGACGGTCTTGGTTCCGACCTGGAGGGTGGGCTGGCGGACAATCCCGTTGTCCAGGTCGAACACCATGAGTTCGCCGACGGCCGGGTTTCCGTTCCGGTCGATCGCGTTGAGGGTGAGGTCGACGGTGGGCACGTCCTTCGTGGCGCCGACGGTGGTGCGGATCGCGGTGCCGTCGGGCGCGGTGGCGGTGATGATCCCGGTGTAGTCGCCCACGGCGCCGAGCTCGGGGTGGTAGGTCACCGTCACGCTGGCGGTGGAGTTTGCCGGGACCGTCACACTGCTGGCGCTGAGCGTGAACATGCCGTCCGGCGGGGGCGCGCTCTCTCCGAGGCTGAACAGGCGGAGCGACAGCGTGGTGTCCGCCGCGGAGGTGTTGACGTAGTTGACCGTCTTGGTGACCGGCGCGCTCTCGGCCGACTTCTTGCCCATGCTGATGACGGCGGGGCTGGAATACGTCGTGGCGTTGATTGCCTTGGGCACGTCGACGCGGCCGTTACCGCCCTGGTAGGCGGTGTACGAGCCCTGCTTGGCGGTGCTGACCAGCACCTGCTTGAGCCGGTCGGCGGTCCAGTCGGGGTGGCGCTGGGCGAGGATCGCCGCGGCGCCGGACACATGCGGGGTGGCCATCGAGGTGCCGCTGGCCGTGGTGTAGTTGGCGTCAATGGGGGTGCCCATCGTGGTGCCGGCGGCGCGCGCGGCGACGATGCCCACGCCCGGCGCGGTGATCTCCGGCTTGACCGCGAAGGTTTCCTTCACCGGGCCGCGGCTGGAGAAGTTCGCGAGCTGGTCCTGCTTGCTCACCGCGCCGACGGTCAGTGCGTCCTCGGCGGCGCCCGGCGAGCCCACGGTGCCCTTGCCCGGGCCCGTGTTGCCGGCCGCGATGACGAACAGCGACCCGGAGGACTCGGTGAGCTGGTTGACGGCCTGGCTGATCGGGTCGGTGCCATCACTGCCGGCCGCCGACCCCAGGCTCATGCTGATGACGTCCGCACCCTGGGCCGCCGCCCACTCCATGCCGGCGATGACCCCCGAATCGGAGCCTGAACCGGCAGAGTTGAGGACCTTGCCGATGTACAGGTCGGCGCCCGGCGCCACACCCTTGAACTTGCCGCCCGACGCGGCACCCGAGCCGGCGATGGTCGAGGCGACATGCGTGCCGTGGCCGTGGTGGTCGACCGCGTCGGGGTCGTCGGTGAAGTTCTGCGTCTTCTTCACCCGCCCCGCCACATCAGGGTGATCGGGGTCGATACCGGTATCGAGAATGGCCACCTTCGTGCCGGTCCCGTCGTAGCCGGCCGCCCACGCCTCCGGGGCGCCGATCTGCGGCACACTCTGGTCCAGAGCGACGTGCACCGGCTTGTCGAGCCAGAGCTTCTTGATGCCGTCGGCGAGCTTCGGTGCCTTTGCCGCGGCGGTGCTGTCGTCGTCGACCGCCTCCCAGAAGGCCGCCGCCTTCTTCTTCCCGGCGTGCATTGCCACCGCGTTGGCGCTGGGCAGCTCGTCCTTCTTCACCGAGCCGGCCGGCGCGGCCTGCTTGAGTGCCTTGCCGGCCTTGCCCGGCGCACCCCCGTAGGTCGCGATCAGGGGTAGGGCGGGGCGGTGTGCGTCGTCGTAGCCGTACTCGACGAGCTTGGTGACGTTGAACAGCTCGCGGTCGAGTTCGTTCGCGGCGAGGTAGGGCTGTGCCTTGTCCGGGATGACGTAGACCTCGTCGCCCACCTTCATGGTGGTGAACGCCGCCGGGGTGCCGTCGGCCGCGGGCTCGACCGTCGCCGCCTGCAAGCCGTTGGCGTGACGCTCCAACGTCACCACCTCGCCGGTGACGAGGGTGAGCTTGTGCGTGGCGACAACGGGGCTGTTCTGCTGCGACTGGCTCGCCCGGGTGGCCGGCGTTTCGGCGGCGGCGATGGCGGGGATGCCGAGCGTCCCGGCCACGCAGGCCGTGGCCAGCAGCGCCGTGAGCGCGCGATGTGGGCGGTGTGACAAGCGCCGGAGTATGGGGATGGTCAGGTGGGCCGGGAGCCCGGATGCCCCGGCCGGTGGTGACTGTCTCATGCGGCAATGACCATTTCTGAGGGGAGGATGCGCGCGGATACCGCGCGGCTGCGGGGATTGCGCATCGCGCCGAATGGCTGCGATGAATGCGGTGGGTGCCGCCAGTGTTGCTTCGGGCGGATCGGTGGTAGAGCGGCGGGCGGCGAACGACGCGTCCCGCTGTTGCGGCAGTGACCTGGCACCGGTCGGTCGGCCTGCGGGGTTCGTCCCGGAACCTGACCTCGTCGGGAAACCAGGGCCGGTTGAGGCGATCCGTCAGATGTGACCGTGCGGCAGAAGCCTTGCGGACGCGCGGGGACGAGTGGCGACAGGCGGAGGTAATGAGTCCATGACGCTGAGTGTTGTTCACGCACCGGCCACCGGACGACTGGGCAGATGACCCAATTTTGCTGCCGCGCCCGCCTAACGGTGCGCGCCGGCCGGGCTGTCGACGACGACGCCGGCTTCGACGACCTTCACGGCCAGCGCCGTCCGGGACGAGACATCGAGCTTGCGCATCGCTGTCTCCAAGTGCCGCGCGACCGTCTTCGGCGACAGGATGAGGGCACCGGCGATCTCCCGGTTGGTCCGGCCTCCGACAAGCAGCCGGACTACGTCGAGCTCACGGGGAGACAGCTGATCGCCGTAGCTACGCCGTCCACCGTGCCACGACGGGCGCTTCACCCCGACACCGGATGCACGCAGTGTGTGCATGACGCGCTCGGCGTCGCCACGAGCGCCGAGGGTGGACAACCCCTGGAAGGTTTCCTTCAGGAGGGAGAGAGCCGCATCGGACTGGTCCGCACGTAGCAGACAACGGGCCTGTCGCTCACGGCTGAGCAGGGCGTCGTACGGCTGCGGAAGGCCCTGCCACGCGTCGGCCGCACGCGCGAACAGTTCGGCGGCGCTGAGGGGATCGTCCTGATACTGGGCCAGGATCGCCCTGCAGGTCGACAAGGCGGCGTGCGGCCCAGGTGCGCGGCGATCACGCACTCCCGCTGCGAATGCGTCGACCAAGTCCCCGGCCTCGTCGATGCGGCCGGCCATGAGTAGTGCCTCGGCCCGGACCGGGGCGAGTTCGGTGGCCCAGATCCACGTGCCCTTGCGTTCCAGGAACCGGATCGGCCCGTCGGTCAACCGCAGCACGTCGTCGACCCGCCCGGCGCTGAGCCGGATCCTGGCCAGGGCGCCGGCAGGTTCGACGGAATACTCCGCACCGCCATGGCGGTCAGCCTGTTCAAGGACGCGTCGCAGGCACTCGTCCGCTCTGTCCTGGTCGCCGCGGGCCGCATACAGCAAGCCGGTGACCACGGCCGGCGCCAGGCGGCTCACCGGCTGCAGGAGTTCGTCGTCACCGGCCAGCGACAGGGCCCGGTCGGCCAGCCCGTCCCAGGCTCCGGTGAGCCAGTCCAGCTGAGCCAGCGTCACCTGCCCCTTCCTGCGGAGCTTCTGGTACTGATACGTGTCGGCTAGTCCTGCGGCCAGCGTGAGCATCCGCCTCGCCTCCGAGTACCTCCCCCAGATCAGCGCCATGTGCCCGACGTTGAGTTGGCCGACCGCGATCAGCTGCCTCTCCGCGGCGGTGGGCGCGTCATCGGCGATCAACGCTGCCTCCGCCCACCCCTCCTCCTCACCGAGGAGCAATAGGCCGCTCGCCCGTCCGACCCGGATGCTCAGCCGGTCCCTCGGCGCCATCGAGACCGGCACCTGCGCGACGCGCCGCAGCCACCTGAGATGTTCGGCCGCCAGTGTCGTCGTCCCGTACGGCAGGCCGAGGAACATCATTGCGCGAACTGCCTTCGCCGGGTCGTGCCCGAGGCCGGGCAGCGCTCGTTCCATCTCGATCCGGGACTGCTCGAACGACTCCGTCTGTTGCAGCAGACGGGCGACATGGAAGCGGATTTCTGCCGCCTCGCTCGGCGTCGGCGCACCGGTCTCCAGCGCGAGATGGAGAGCGTCCATCAGTTCACGGTAGCGTTCGTGCCCGCTGAGCAGACAGAACGGAACCTTGCCGGTCAGCCGCACCACGTCGGCGGGCGGCAGGTCGGCGTTGGTGAGCAGATCGTGCACCAGGATGGCCGCCGTTGCATCGTCACCCGAGGCGAGGGCGAGGTCGGCAGACTGTTCCGTGTACCGGCACCACGCCGTCGTGTCGCCGGCCTCCCGGAAGTGGCGCGCTAGCTGGGCGACCGGCGACGGGGTGGTGTCTTCGAGAACGTGCGCGGCACGCAGGTGCATCGCCCGCCGCTGCGGCACAGGAATCGCCTCGTACACCGCGCGGCACGCCAGCATGTGCCGGTACGAGACCAGCCCGCGCTGGTCTTCCCTCAGCAGCCCCGAACCCACTGCCTCCGCCAGGCCTGTCAGCCGGCTCGCCGGATCACCCTCCGGAGCCATCACCTCGACGACGGCGTCCTCGGGGGCGGGGCCGGCGAGGACGGCGGCCGCGCGCAACGCAGCCTGCGCCGCCGGGCCGAGCCGTGCGCTGCGTTCGAGTACGACGTCTCGCACTGTCGGCGGTACGTCGATCTCACTCAGCCGCTGCCACACCCAGGAATCACCCCGCCGGGTCATATCGGCGCGGTTCCACATCAGCCGGACGGACTCCTCGACTGCGAGCGGAAGCCCGTCGGTCCGGTCGTGCAGGATGGTCGCCAACTCGTCGGAAGCCCGTTCCCCACCCAGCATCGAGGACACCATCGCGGCAGTCCCGGAAACATCCAACGGTTCCAACGACAGCCGCAGCCGCGCCGCCCCCGTCGGTTGCCGCGACGACAACCGCAGCAGCAGAGAGTCCGGCGCGATTTCCTCCGGGCGGTAGCTCACCAGCAGACTGACCTGTTGTCGCGGACGTGATGTCAGAAACAGCAGAAACTCCAGGGTTGCCTCATCCGCCCAGTGCACGTCCTCAACCGCGAGCAACCCGATCTCGAGCCGTACGAGGATCTCCTCGATGGCCCGGAACAGCCGGTGTCGTGCCGCTGCCGCGTCTTCGGCCAAGTCGGGTGCCGGTGGCAGCGCCGATGCCCACTCGGGGAACAACGGCCGGAGCGCCCCCGCCAACCCGCTCAGGCCGAGCCGGGCGACATCCTCGGTGGCCGGCCGGATCGCGTCCACCATCGGCCCGAGCGTAAAAGGCTGCCGAACAGCCGGACATGCGGCCAGCAGCACCCGCTGCCGGGCCGGAGCATGCGCCGCGAGCAGTTCCTGGATCAGCCGGCTCTTACCGATCCCGGCCTCGCCCTCGATCAGTACGACCACCGGTGGGTCGGACAACGCCGCTTTCAAGGCGGCGAGTTCGCGCTCGCGTCCGACCAAACCGGGTGATGCGATCGCCGGCAGGTCGCGTGTGTCAGAATCGCTGGTAGACATTCGCCCCACCGTAGGAGACAGACGACGGCATGCCGAACCGTCGTCTCCGTGAACAATATGAACAGAGGTTACAAGGCGGGGTGGCAGGGGGGTAGGCCACGTTCAGAGGCGTGATGCAGAAAGCGATCACTGTGGAGCTCCGGGGCTGAGGCTTGTGCTGCCATCGCGCCCGCCCGGGGGCAGAGACCTCTGTGTCACTTGCCCCAGCCTCGCATCGGTCCGCTCCGCCGCCGTGGCGCTACGGACCGGCGGACGCCGCACCGGTGCCGTGCTCTTGCACCGCATGGGGCGGTTCTTGACGGCCGGTTTTCCCGAAGGGGCGTCATGTGCTCTGCCCCAGCTCAGCAGTTGTCACTGGCAGAGCTGACGGAAAAGGCAGGCGGAGCAGCCTGACTCGGCGAATTCTTTGAGCGCCGGGGACCGGCGGAGGAACGCCAAAGTGCTCGCGGTCAGGGAAAGCTGCCGGTGTCGCGTTCGGGAATATGGAGCTGTGCCGACGATGCGGCGTAGAAGCGGGCTGGTGCGGACGTCAGAACTCTCGGATATGTCCGGTCTTTTCGAGGATGCTGCTGATTTCGGCAACACGGAGGAACGGCAAGGTATTTCGATTTCCGGTACAACGAGGTGCGCCCCTGGCGCAAGGGCGTTCCTTGTGCCAGGGGTGCGGTCGGGAAAGGGCCGTTGTGAGGGTCAGCGAATGGCGTAGGCCTTGATCAGGGTCTGCTCGATCTTGCTGCCGTTGGTGTCCTGTGCCTTGACGCGCAGGGACACATAGCCCTTTGCCGGGTTGCTCACGGACACCTTGTAGCTGCCGTTGCTCTTGCTCTTGACCGTCGCGGGCTGCCAGGTGGCACCGTCGTCGGAGGACGCCTCCACCTCGACCCTGTCGATGTCCGGGGTGGTGCCGTTCTGGAGGGCGAACGCCAGCTCGAAGTAGTAGGTGTTGCCGCCCTGGGTGGTGTTCTGCGCATCCAGGTTCAGGTTGTACCTCGGCCAGAGCAGCGCCAGGTCCTCCTCGCCGTTTGCCGGCCGGGCGGACTTGAACGTCCACGCGGTGCTGGTCTCGGTGGACAGCGGGAACCACGCCGGGTGCTCGGTGTCCATGGTGATCCGGTAGGTCGCCGGGTCAGGGCTGACCGGCAGCATCATCAACGCGCGCGTCGTCTCGGCGAGGAGCTTCTTGTCCTGGTACACCCGCACCGTCGCCTTGTCGGCCGCCGTGCCGAACCAGCCGAAGTGCTCCGGTTCGCTGTCACCCATCTCCGGCACGATGAGGGTCATGTCGTCGCCCTCGCGGACCGCGCTGGTGTTCGCCGGTCCTGCCGGGCCGTTCGCCGCGCCCAGCCAGGTCTCCTCATGCCGCTCGCCCGGGCTGTAGGTGCGGAGTACGTCATCCATGCGGCGGCTGATGTTGGGGGCGTTCGGGAAGACCGCGCGGGACCAGCGCATGTCCTTCAGAGTCGGCCACTTGCTGCCGGTGGAGTACCACTCCTCCCGGTCCAGCGGCCCGTCGACGAACTCCACCACCTGGATGATGAGACGCTCCCTCGGGCGGACCACCGATCCGGTCTCGCCGAGTCTGGCGCCCTTGGTGCCGCGGTAGTGGGACTTCACCACAGCCGAGTTCTCCGCGGTGACGGCGTCGACGGGGTCGGCCGGAATTCCACCGGGAACCATCAGTGCGATGTTGTACACATACGGGCTGCTGGCGATGCCGTGCAGGTTGACCTGCGTGGGACCGCCGGCCATCCGGTCGAAGAGGACCGCGCCTTCGTCCTGGTTGAGGGTCCAGGCCGGGATGGCCGTGCGGGCGGCGAACGGCACACTGGCGTTGAAGGTACCCGGCTGGTCGCCGACGATGATCACTGCCTTCGCGCCGGCCTCGGCCACGGCGGCGATCTGGTCGGCAGTCGGCCGGGTGGCATCGCGGGTGACGACCGCGAGCTTGCCACTGACGTCCGCGCCGGCCAGGTCCTCGGGCCGTCCCTTGCCGGCGTCGACCGCCCGGAGCGTGCTGGGGCCGCCCAGCCGGACCGCATTGAACACCGGCTCAAGCGGGAGCGCGCCGCCCTGCCCGGCAATGGACGCCCGGATCGCCGGGGCGTACCTGCGCTGCTGGAAGTTGAACTCGAACGTGCCGAGCTTCACCGGCTCGGTGGGCACCACGTAGGCATGGTCCCAGATCGGGCTGAACATGATCTTCATGAAGTCAAACCCGTAATTGCCGGGGAGTTGCTGGCGGTACCCGATTCTGTAGCCGTTCGGCTCGGAATCCCTGGGTGTCGTGACCTTGACCTCCTTGCCCAGCCGGGCATCGAGTGTGATCGTCCTGTCCGCTTTCAGTTCCACCATGGGGTCGCCGGCGAGGGTACCGTTCAGGATCTCGACTCCGGCCTTGTCCCGCGTGTAGACGACACCCATGACCGAGTAGCGTCCCAGCGGCACTGAGACGGTCGCCGTTCCGTCCCGGAGGTAGGGCCGGATGACCTCGTCCTCGTCCAGGTCGAACACGGCCACGTCGGTGCCCTGCGCCGGGTTTCCGTTCCGGTCGATCGCGTTGACGGTGAGGTCGACGGTGGGCACCCCCTTTGTCGCACCGACGGTGGTGTGGATCGCGGAGCCGTCGGGCGCGGTGGCGGTGACGACCCCCGTGTAGTCACCCAGGACGCAGAGTTCGGGGTGGTAGGTCACCGTCACGCTCGCGGTGGAGTTCGCCGGGACCGTCACGCTGTTGGCGCTGAGCGTGAACGTGCCGTCCGGTGCGGGCCCGGTCTCCCCGGAGGCGGCCAGGCGGAGCGACAGCGTCTTGTCCGTGGAGGAGGTGTTGACGTAGTTGACCGTCTTGGTGACCGGCGCGCTCTCGGCCGTCGACTTGCCCATGCTGACGACGGCGGGGCTGGAGTAGACCGTGGCGTCGATCGCCTTGGGCACGTCGACCCGGCCGCCGCCCTGCTGGTAGGCCGTGTACGCGCCCTGCTTGGCCGTGCTGACCAGCACCTGCTTCAGCCGGTCGGCGGTCCAGTTCGGATGGCGCTGAGCGAGGATCGCCGCGGCGCCGGCCATGTGCGGGGTGGCCATCGAGGTGCCGCTGGCCGAGGTGTAGTTGGCGTCGACCGGGGTACCCATGGCGGTGCCGGCGGCGCGCGCGGCGACGATTCCCACGCCCGGTGCGGTGATCTCCGGCTTGACTGCGAAGTCGCCCTTGCGCGGGCCGCGGCTGGAGAAGCCCGCGAGCAGCTCCGACTTGGACACCGCGCCGACGGTCAGCGCGGCGTCGGCGGCACCCGGCGAACCTACCGTCGATTTGTCCGAGCCCTCGTTGCCGGCCGCGATGACGAACAGCGCGCCGGAGGACGTGGTGAGCTGGTTGACGGCTTGGCTCAACGGGTCGGTGCCGTCACTGGGCGCGTCCGAACCCAGGCTCATGTTGACAACGTCCGCGCCCTCGGCAACCGCCCATTCCATGCTGGCGATGACCCCCGACTCGAGGCCGACACCGGCCTTGTTGAGGACCTTGCCGATGTACAGGTCGGCGCCCGGCGCCACACCCTTGTACTTGCCGCCCGACGCGGCACCCGAGCCGGAGACGGTCGAGGCGACATGCGTGCCGTGACCATGGTGGTCGACCGCGTCGGGGTCGTCGGTGAAGTTCTTCATCGTCTTCACCCGGCCCACCAGGTCGGGGTGGTTCGGGTCGATGCCGGTGTCGAGGACGGCCACCTTGGTGCCGGTGCCGTCGTAGCCGGCCTTCCACGCACTCGGCGCGCCGATCTGCGGCACACTCCGGTCCAGCGTCGCCTTGACCGGCCGGTCGAGCCAGAGCTTCTTGATGCCGTCGGCAAGCTTCGGTGCCTTCGTCGAGGCGGCGCCGTCGTCGTCGACCGCCTCCCAGAAGGTCGCCGTCTTCTTCTTGCTCGCGTGCAGCGCCACCGCGTTGGCGCTGGGCAGCTCGTCGGCCTTGACTGAACCGGCCGGCGCGGCCTGCTTCAGTGCTTTCCCGGCCTTGCCCGGCGCGCCCGGGTAGGTCGCGATCAGAGGTACGGCGGGGCGGTGCGCGTCGTCGTAGCCGTACTCGACGAGCTTGGTGACGTTGAACAGCTCGCGGTCGAGCTCGTTCGCGGCGAGGTAAGGCTGAGCCTTGTCAGGGATGACATAGAGCTCATCGCGCACCCGCAAGGTGGAGAACGCCGCCGGGGTGCCGTCGGGCGTGGGCGCGACCGTTGCCGCCTGGAAGCCGTTGGCGTGACGCTCCAGCGTCACCACCTCGCCCGTGACGAGGGTGAGCTTGTGCGTGGCGACAACCGGGCCGTCCTGCCGTGGCTGGGACGCCTGAGCGACCGATTCGGCCGGTGTTGCTGCGGCGGCGACCGGCAGGGTGACGAGCGTGCCGGCCACACAAGCCGCGGTGAGCATCCCCAGGGCCGTTCGCACTGGACGGCGCGTCAGCCGGTAGGCTATGGGGGTGGTTGAGCGGGCTGGGAGTCCGGTCGACCCAGCCGGTCGTGACTGTCTCATCAAGGCGTTGACCTTCTCTGAGGGGGAATGAAGGCGCGCGAAAGCCACGCGGTCGCGGGAATTCGGCGCCGCGTCGGATCACTGCATGGGATGCGCTGTGTGGTTGTTCTGCACTTTCAGGTGTGAGCGGTGCAGCAGTACCAGGACGGCGGACCACGCGCCGCGTTGATGCGGCGGCCGTGCCGGGTCGGTATGTCAGGCACGGGGACCTCGTTGTGCTGTGGGATCCGGAAACTCGGGTCGGTCGGACGCCTTGGGTGGGTCTGCGGGATTCGCTCGTACGGGCGGCAGTGCGGGGCCGGGCAGCGGTTCGGGAATCAGGCCACGGCCCAGTGCCGCCGTCACGGCGCCGGTGCGGCTGTCCACCCCGAGCTTGGCGAAGACACGGACCAGGTGGGTCTTCACTGTTGCCTCGCTGATGAACAGCGCGCGTGACACCTGACGGTTCGACAGTCCCTTCGCGAGCAGGACGAGAATCTCTGTCTCGCGTGGGGTCAGTGTGGACTGCGGTGCACGCATGCGGCCGAGCAGCCGAGTGGCGACGGGCGGGGCCAGCACGGTGTCGCCGGCCGCGACGGCGTGCACTGCGGAGATCAGCTCCTCGACCGGCGCGTCCTTGAGCAGGTAACCGGTCGCACCCGCCTCGACGGCGGCAAGGATTTCGGCGTCGGTTCTGTAGGTGGTGAGGACCAGTACCCGGGGCGGGGCCGGCAGGGCCCTGATCCGGCGGGTGGCCTCGACACCGTCCATGCGCTCGCCGCCGCCTCGCCCGCTGCCGGTCGCATCGGTGGCGACGTCTGACATCTCGTCGGTACCGCCGCCCATACGCAAGTCCATGAGGACCACGTCGACCTGCGTCGACCCGGCGACCATGCGCAGCGCCTCGGCGCCGTCCCCCGCCTCACCGGCCACCACGACCTCGGGCACGTCATCGAGCAGCGCACGCAGGCCACGGCGCACCACCGGGTGGTCGTCGACGATCAGCACGCGCACCTGCGCGACGGAGGCGGTCTGTGGCGCGGTCATGACGTCACCTCATTCGGAATCGGCAGACTGGCGGCCACCGCAGTTCCCTCGCCGATCGTGGACTCGACGGTGAGTGCGCCGTCCAGCTCCGCAATCCGCTGGCGCATCCCGAAGAGCCCGAAGCCGCCACAGGAGTCCTGTCGGGGCAGCTCCGGATCGAAGCCCTTGCCGTCGTCGAAGACATCAAGCGTCACCCGGTCGTCCAGGTAGCACAGGCTCACCACGCACCTCTCGGCGTGCGCGTGTGCGCGCACATTGGCCAGCGCCTCCTGGGTCAGCCGCAGCAGCGCCACATCGCACTCGGCACCCAGCGGGTACGGTTCCCCGTGCAGATGGAAAGCAGTGCTGAGACCGTCCTCGGCACTCCGGTCGACCAATCGGCGCAACGCCTCGGGCAGGGGCGTCTCGACCAGGGGCGGCGGGCTCAGTTCGTACAGGAAGCGCCGGCACTCGGCGAGGTTCTCCGTGGCGACCTCCGTGGCCGCCGCGGTCCGCTCCTGCGCCAGGGATGCGTCCGGCGGCAGCGCGGCTTCGGTGGCGCGCAACAGCATGATCACGCTCGAGAGGCCCTGCGCGACCGTGTCGTGTATCTCCCGGGCCAGCCGCTGGCGTTCGGCGAGCCGGCCGGCCTCTCGCTGCGACTCCGCCAGCGCGTCCCGGGTGACGACCAGCTCAGCGATGAGCGCCTTGCGGGCCTGGCTCTCCCGGTACAGCGACTGGTACCCGAGGAGCGTCAGCGTGGAGACCAGCGCGCCCAGCAGCGGTCCCGCCACCTGGGGGACCCCCAGCGTGCCGGCCTCCGCTCCCTTGGCGGCGACCACGATGGCGGTCCCCAGAGCGACGGCCACGACCGACAGCCGCAGTGGCAGGTGCAGGACATACAGTGCGAACAGAGGGAACCCCAGCCAGCCAAACCCCGCACTGAACGCCATGAGGCAGGTCCACACCGCGGTCAGCGCGCCAAGCCAGCGCAGCACACGGCCCGGGTTCCCTCCGGTCGTGTCGACGGACTCGGTGGGTTCCTTGCGACGTCGAGAGTCGGCAGGCCTGGCAGGGCCGGCGAATCCCACCGCGTACGTGGCGGCGAGGAGCACGGACAGGGCAGCCATGATGGACGTGTCCTGGCTCGACACAGCCGTGCCCGGACCGATCACGATCAGGAGGGCGGCGACGAGCGAGGAAACGAACAAGCCGTTCAGCGCATGCCGCAGCGTCGGCGGTATGGCGCACGCCGCCCCTCTGGGCTGCCCAATCCTCATCCGCGCCTCACTCCTGGTTCACTTCAGGCGGTCAGCGCTGAGACTAAGCCGTGCACCGGTTCGGGTCGTGTCCATCGTTCGGTTGACTTGGGAGGGTGCTTGATCCTCGATCGCCCTTGAATGCAACGGTTCTCGAGGCGGATGGCGGCCGCAGAGGAGTGGCCTGCCGGGGCTGATGTGCTAAATGGGGGAGAGCGATTTGAACACTGCGCCCGTCTTTCCTCATCTTCCTCCTGTCTCATCACGGAACGCCTCGATCCTCCGCAACCGCCTCCGATGCGACGTCAACTATCGGCGCAAAGAGGGCCGTTCGCGGTACGTGCACGCACCGCAGCCGGCCGAGGCGATGCCTCGGCAGCGCGGACGGCCCGGCCCATGACCGGACCGGACCCCGAGTCAGCCGCCTGCGGCGTCGATGCGGAGGACTGCGACGAGGTCTTGGGGGCGTTCGGTGAGGATGTTCTTGGGTGTCGTCCGTGCTCGACGGATCGCCTCCGACCTCGTTGTACGCCACCTCTGCGAGCAGATAGGCGGGCAGGTCGTATTTCTTCGCTGCATTCCACCGTCTGAAATCCACGCTCCGTCGCACGCCCGCTGGAAGGATTCCGGCCATGACCGATAGCGCCCCGGGGCAGCAGGCCCGCGAATTGCTCACCAAGGCATCCCAGCACCCGATCGCCAGCCCCCAGCGCGACGCGCTGGTGGCCGAAGCCGCCGTGTGGGCACAATTGGAGCACGCAGCCAGCATGGACAAGTACACGGCCGCAGCAGTCGATGTCGAGTCCGCACTGGCCTCCCTCGCCGCCCCTGTGCAGAAACTCGGCAGCGAGGTCGGTGACCTGACCGAACACATCAAGCTCGGCCGGAAGTGAGCGGCTACGCCTCCGGCCGCGGGGCAGGAGTGTGGCGTTCGGAGATCGTCATGGGGCCACGAACACGCCCTGTTCAGGCGCCCCCGACGGAGTACCTACCGGGTGGGGGCGCAGCCGGAGGCGTTCCGCCGTTTATCGTGCCAGGCCGGCGTTCGTTTGCTCAGTTCGAGTCGGACGACGTGAAGGTGACGGGTAGTCGCTCGGGGCCGCGCAGCCCGCCCGGCCGCCACTGCAGCTCGCCGGGCGGCACGGCCAGGGTGAGGTGGTGAAGGCGGCGCAGGGCGGTGCCGATGGCGATCTGGCCCTCGAGTCGGGCCAGCGGCGCCCCCAGGCAGTAGTGGATGCCGTGCCCGAACGCGAGGTGAGCGTTGTCCTGTCGGGTGATGTCCAGGTGATCGGGGTCAAAGAACCGTGCCGGGTCGCGGTCGGCGATGGCGGAGGCGACCAGCACGGTTGCGCCGCGTGGGACGGCCACGCCCGCGATGGTGACGTCCTCGCGCGCGAACCGGGCGATCCCGGGGCTGACCGGTCCGTCGTAGCGGAGGAACTCCTCGATCGCGCCCGGCAGAAGCGCCGGATCTTCCCGCAGCATCTGAAGCTGGTCGGGGTGGGCGAGCAGCGCGGCGATGCCGCTGCCGATCAGGTTGACCGTGGTGATGTATCCGGCCGCCAGCAGCAGGAAGGCCATGGCGATCAGCTCGTCCTCGTCGAGCCGGTGCTCCTCGTCCCGGGTGGTGATCAGCGCACTGAGCAGGTCGTCCCCGGGCCGGGCCCGTTTGGCCTCCAGGAGTCTGGTCAGGTACGAGCGCATCTGCCGCCACGCCGCGTCCATCTGGGCCGGATCCGGCGGGGCCGTCCCCTGGAGGATCATGTCGTCGGTCAACCGCTGGAAGTCGTGCCGTTCGGCCACGGGCACCCCGAGCAATTCGCTGATCACCGTAACCGGAAGCGGCAGCGCGAAGTCCTTGACGAGGTCGGCGTGGCCGACCGGCACGATCGCGTCGAGCAGTTGGTCGGCGATGGCCTGGACGCGAGGTTGCAGCTCGGCCACCCTGCGCGCTGTGAACGCTTTGGAGACCAGACGGCGCAGGCGGGTGTGGTCGGGCGGGTCGGAGCGGAGCATGTTGCGCAGCATGGAGTCGCGTTCCGTCGCGGGCAGCCGCTGCACGAGCTGTGGATCCGACGCATCACGGACGTCGCTGCTCAGCCGGGGGTCGGACAGGGCCACGAGGCCGTCTTCGTAGCGCGTGACGAGCCAGGCTTCCAGGCCGCCGGCGATGACGACGCGCCGCACCGGGCCGTCCTCGCGCAGCTGTCGGTAGAGCGGGAAGGGGTCTGCCACGAAGGCCGGGTCGGCGTAGGGCA
This sequence comes from Streptomyces sp. NPDC048411, assembly GCF_040704695.1. Classification (NCBI taxonomy): domain Bacteria; kingdom Bacillati; phylum Actinomycetota; class Actinomycetes; order Kitasatosporales; family Streptomycetaceae; genus Streptomyces; species Streptomyces sp. NPDC048411. The sequence goes on along the minus strand of NZ_JBEZKL010000026.1, from coordinate 20,653 downwards.
GAAGGACCGGCTGCTGGCTCATCATGCCTCCCAGAAGGATCCGCGAATCTTCGCGGCAGATTTGCAGGTTTTGATGGTATATGTCCCATCGTGACGGATGCCGGGATTTCACCGAGGTCAGGGGCTGCGATGGAACGCACCACTTGCTGTGTTGTGGGCGGCGGCCCCGCCGGGATGGTCCTCGGCCTGCTGCTGGCCCGGGCCGGCGTGGCGGTCACGGTCCTGGAGAAGCACGGCGACTTCCTGCGCGACTTCCGCGGCGACACGGTGCATCCGTCCACCCTGGCGCTGCTGGACGACCTCGGCCTGGCGGAGCGTTTTGCCCGTCTGCCGCAGCGGCGGGTGACGACAGTGCAGTTGCCGCTCGGCCCTGACCGTTCGCTGGTCACCGTCGGAGACATCGGCGCGCTGCGGGGCCCGTACAACTACGTGGCGATGGTGCCGCAGTGGGACCTGCTCGACCTCCTCGCGGACGAGGCAAGTCGAGAGCCGTCGTTCTCCGTGCGGATGAGCACCGAAGCGACTTCCTTCCTGGTGGAGCGCGGACGGGTCATGGGGGTGCGGTACCGCACGCCCGACGGCCGCACCGGTGAACTGCGGGCCACCCTCACCGTGGCCTGCGACGGCCGGAGCTCGCTGGCCCGGTCCCGGCCCGAACTGGCCCTGCGGAGATTCGCCTGCCCCATGGACGCCTGGTGGTTCCGGCTGCCGCGGCGGGAGGGCGATCCGCACGGGCTCGTGGGAGGCGTCGGCGACCGGTTCCTGACCGCCATGATCGACCGCGGGGACTACTGGCAGTGCGCGGCGCTGATCCCCAAGGGAACCGATGCCGAGCGCCGCGCCGCCGGTCTTGAGCGGTTCATGGCAGACTTCTCGGCCGCCGTCCCTTGGCTCGCGGACCGGGTGCACGCGCTGCGGTCGTGGGACGAGGTGAAGATGCTCGACGTACGGCTCGACCGCCTCCGGCGCTGGCACCGCCCGGGACTGCTGTGCATCGGTGACGCGGCGCACGCGATGTCGCCGGTCTTCGGTATCGGCATCAACCTTGCTGTCGAAGACGCCGTCGCCACCGCCCGGTATCTCGTCGAGCCGCTGCGCAGGGGTGTGGTCGGCCTGGGGGACGTACGCGCCGTACAGCGCCGCCGGTGGCCGACCACAGCCGCGACGCAGACGCTGCAGCGATTCGCCCATGCGCGGGTCATCGCACCCGTACTGGCGGGACGACCGCCCTTCGGTAGCCCCAAGCGGGCACTGCGGATGACCGAACTGTTCACCACCTCGCCGTGGCTCAAGCGAGTGCCGGCGTACTTCATCGCCTACGGCGCGGTACGCGAACGTCCGCCCACCGCGTCCATCCGGTGATACAAGGCTCCCGGCCCGAGCCCCTCTCGCCGCCTTCGCCTCACTGTGGCAGCCGGCCTCACGGGCCTACTGCGACAAGAAACGCCGGGAGGGCAATCACCACGTCGCGGTTGGCGGGACGTGCCGACTGAAGAGCCAATTTCGGATGCTCCCGACCTGGGCCCGGAGCAGTGTGGTCCACCTCGGTGGCCGTGCTGACCGTCTGAGGCGGACGGCCCGTGGCGACCACCGTGAGTGGAACCAGTGTCAGTCCCCACCAGCCGGCCCTCTGCCGGAACGCGGCTCGATCCGTGCCCCAGCAGACGGTTCAGCCGTGGGCGTGACGCGCCACCCGCTTGCGCCACAGGGTCGAGGGGCCCCGTCCCACTCGGCGATGATGTCCTGATCCGCGCCGTAACCGATGTTCAGGGCCGGCCCCTTCACCTCTGGGTCCGGCCCTGGCCTCTGCCCTCGCCCTCTACCGCGGCAGATCGGACACTGACCGCCACTCAGAGCGCTGTAGCAAAAGGAAAATGACAGCCATTCAGATAGTGCTCAAACATGACTATTTTTCAAATAGACGCAGCTCATATGCGTAAATGGCGCAAATTCACTCGATCAGCCGGTGGTTGCCACACTTTAGAGGTGTCCGATATGACAGATATAAACATCACTAAGTACGTTTGTCACGTATCGGCACGAGCCGATGTCTCTGAGACAGGAGAAGTGATATGACCACACGTACTGTCGTCGTGACCGCCGCCGTTGTAGGCGCCGCGGCCATGGCGGCAACCGGTATCAACTACGCCACGGCCGCGGATAGCCCCGCAGCCGCGCCCGTTGTCCAGCAGCAAGCCGCCGCTCCCGCCGCGGCTCCGCTGGAAGAGGGCGGCGGCGGAAAGGGCACGAGCAACGGAGGTGGCGGCTACGGCGGCAACGGTGGCGGCGGCCGAGGTGGCGACAACGGTGGCGGCTACGGCGGCAACGGTGGCGGCGGCAAGGGTGGTGGCGGCTACGGCGGCAACGGTGGCGGCGGCTACGGTGGCGGCGGCTACGGTGGCGGCGGCTACGGCGGCGATTACGACCGGGGAAGGATCTTCTTCAACGAGCGGTCCTACTCCGCCCACTCCGACGGCTGCATCACCGTGGTGAGCGGCCTGGGTTCCAGGACTCTCAACGTCCGCAACGACAGCCGCCGGACCGTTGAGGTCTTCCGCGGCGCGACCTGCGACAACGGCTCTCCCGTTGCCACGGTCGGCCCGTTCAGCACCAGCAACGGTGTCACGCCGCGCTTCGTCCACGGCGGCGTGTTTGTCAAGAACGGTGTCGTGGGCAGCTTCCGAGTGATCAGGGATCACTACCGCGACGAGTGGTAACAGTAGCGCCTGCACACCATGGAAACCCTGGCCCGCCGGAATCGGGCCAGGGTTTCCGGCATTCGATCCGCGCTGCGCATCGGGTCGGCGCCGCGGAAGCCGGAGGGCGTGGCCGCGCACAGTTGGACGACCGGTATGCAGGCTTCATGGTTACCGCACTCCCTGTCGCGGGAGGCCGTTTGGCGCCTGTGCTGCCGTCTCAGGGTCGCGGCCAGGGCCTACCGTCCAGGCGCTCGATGTCGGTGTTGAAGCGCTTGAGGTAGTCGGCGAAGGCGGCGATGTCCTCGTCGGACCAGTCGGCCATGATCTGTTCCAGGGTGTGGATGGTGCCCTCGCGCTCCTCGTCGAGACGCTGCTCGCCTTCCGCGGTGATACGGAACTTGCGCGCCATGCCACCGTCGGGGTCCGGGATGCGCTCGACGAGTCCGGCGCGCATGGCGGCCGCGGTCTGCCGGTTCAGGGTGGACGCGTCGAGGCCGAAGGCGTCACCGAGCTGGCCGATGGACATCGGGCCCTGCACCCGGATGCGGCTGAGCAGGATGTACGCGCTGCGCTCCAGGGTGCTCCCCTTGCGCCGCCCCTTCGACTTGTGCAGGTGGAGGTAGCGGCTCTGCAGCATCTGCTCGTACTCCACCTGGCGCGTGGCCCTGTTCATCGGATCTCCTCGACGGTCCCGTGCATGCCGGACGGCGCATGCGATGTCGCAATGATCCTGCACCATGCATGCTGCATGCAGCATGGTCGATACATTGGATATGTATGATGCATATCTTCTTCCCGTCTCGAATCCCGAATACGTAGAGGAGCCTTCATGGACGGCCCCCAGCCAACCTCCCGATCGGGCGGCGTCGTCGCCACGCTCGCGCTGGCCGGCACTGTCGCCGCGATCATGCAGACCCTGGTGACGCCGCTGATCGCGGATCTGCCGCAGATCCTGCACACCACGTCCTCCAATGCCACGTGGGTGATCACCGTCACGCTCCTGTCGGCAGCGGTCTGCGTCCCCGTCGCCGGCCGCCTCGGCGACCTGCTGGGCAAGCGCAAGATGCTGCTCGCCTCCTGTGTGCCGCTGATCGTCGGCTCGGTGGTGTGCGCTCTGACCTCGTCCGTCGGCATGATGATCGTCGGGCGCGGTCTGCAGGGCATGGGCATGGGCGTGGTGCCGCTCGGCATCAGCCTGCTGCGTGACCTGCTGCCGGCCGAAAAGCTCAGCTCTTCCATTGCACTGGTGAGTGCCTCCATGGGCATCGGCGGCGGCCTCGGCCTGCCGATCGCTGCCGCAGTCGCGGAGTACACGAGCTGGCGGGCACTGTTCTGGGGGTCGGCTGTCCTCGCCGCACTGATCGCCGTGATGATCTGGTCCTTCATTCCCAACGTACCGGCCGCGGCGAAGGGGGAGCGCTTCGACCTGGCCGGGGCGCTCGGTCTCGGCGTGGGCCTGGTCTGTTTGCTGCTCGCGATCTCCAAGGGTGCGGACTGGGGCTGGGGCTCGGGCAGCACGCTCGGCCTTTTCGCCGCCGCGGTCGTGGTCCTGCTGGTCTGGGGTCTCTGGGAGATGCGCACCCGCGACCCGCTGATCGACCTGCGCACCACCGCCCGCCCCCGGGTGCTGTTCACCAACGCCGCCTCGATCCTGATCGGCGTCGGCATGTACGCGCAGATGCTGATCGTGCCGCAGTTGCTGCAGTTCCCCAAGGCGACCGGCTACGGCCTCGGCCAGTCGATGCTGGCGATGGGCCTGTGGATGGCGCCCGCCGGCCTCGTCATGATGGTCGTCTCGCCGTTCGGCGGGAAGCTGACCAACGCGCGCGGCCCGAAGTTCACTCTCGTCTCCGGTTCCCTCGTGATCGCGGTCGGCTATGGCCTGTCCATGGCGCTGATGGGCTCGACCTGGGGTCTGCTGATCGTCACCGTCGTGATCAGTGGTGGCGTCGGTCTCGCCTACGGTGCGATGCCCGCCCTGATCATGAGTGCGGTTCCGATGTCCGAGACGGCCGCCGCGAACGGCTTCAACGCGCTGATGCGCTCGCTCGGCACCTCGATCGGCGCCGCGGTGATCGGTGCCGTCCTCTCGCAGATGACGGTCACCATGGGTGGCTTCACGTTCGCCTCCGAGGACGGCTTCCGCGTCGGCCTGCTGATCGGCGGCGGCGTCGCGCTCTTGGCAGCCGCGGTGGCAGCGGTCATCCCGGGCGGTGCCCAGTCCGCCGTTGCACAGGACGGCGAGGCGGGGAACGCCGTTACCGCCGAGCCCGCTGTCAAGGCCTGACGGAGGCGCATCAGCAGGGCCGTCCGCTCCGGGACGTCGGTGTCCCGGGGCGGTTGCGTGCCCACCTACCGCTCGGGGTACGGCGTCGAACCACCCGTCCAGCAGCTGCACGTGGAATGTGTTGAACGCCATCACGGGCAATCCGTACGCCCCACCGTGAACATCAGGTCCATGAGCTGTGCTCGTCGCGTGCCCTCCGCGACGTGACGGTCGCCGATGCCGAATCCGCCGTCGCCGCGCCCCATCGTCGAGCGCGCGGCTCAGGGGAAGACCGTGACGTGCAGTCGGTGCCGACCGGTCGTCCTGGAACCTGATGCGGTGCGTGAACCCACCCGTTTCTTCGCGGGGCCCGGTACGGCAGGCCGTGCCGGAAGTCATCCGTCGGGAGTCGGAGTAGCACCATCCGGGCCCGCTGCGTGCAGATGGGCGACTCGGTCGATGTCGCGGGCGGTGACGATCCCGTCGAGTCGGCCGCTGTCGGTGACCAGGATGGGCAGCCCGCCGCCCGAGCCGAGGCGGTCCAGGACCCCGGTGAGGAGCTCGTCCGGTGTGGCGAGCGTGCACTGCGACAGCGGAGTCGCCACTTCCCGTATGCGCAGCGTCTCCCGCTGCTCGGACGGTACGGCACCGAGTCGGCGCAGCCGTACGACGCCGCTGGGACGGCCTTCGAAGTCCACCAATGGCAGGACCGAATGACCCGCCTGTGCGGCCACGTCGGACAGGAAACGGTTCACCGTCAGCCAGTCCGGACCGGCTGCGGCCGGACTGGTCATCGCCTCCCTCACGCGTACACCGCGCAGGACCGTGCGGAGCTCGGCCCACCGTCGTTCGGCCGCGGCGGTGAGCGCCACGAACCAGCCGATGACCAGCAGCCACAACCCACCCGGCACCCCCCTCACAAAAGCCAGCCACCCGAGCACGGCAAGGCCCATACCGAGGATCTGTCCGCTGCGCCCCGCCACCCGCCGGGCTCGGTCCTCGTCACCCGTACACCACCACACCGCGGCCTGCAGGACCCGGCCCCCGTCCAAGGGCGCGGCGGGAAGCAGATTGAAGACGCCCAGCAGCAGGTTCGTGCCGCCCAGCCACGCGAGCACAACAGCCGGTATCCGCCAGCCCCCTGCCCCGGCCCCGACCGCGGCCCCCAGCACGGCCCCGCCGAGCACCAGGCTGGCCAGCGGCCCGCTCACGGCGACCGCGAGCGCCGCCCGTGCCGTCGCAGGCCGCTGCATCCGGGTTATTCCACCCAGCGCCCACAACGTAATGTCCCGCACGGGGATCGCGGACCTGCGGGCCGTGAGCGCGTGCGCCACCTCATGCACCACCAGACTCACCAGCAACAGCAGAGCACCGATAACTCCAGCCACCGCGTACACCACCGATGCCAGGCCCGGCGCGTACGCAGGCAGTGTGCGGCTGCCCAGACCGTACGCGAAGAGCAGCATGATCAGCGGCACGCTCCAATGCGCACGCAGCTCCAGCCCCCGCACACTCCCGATCCGGATCGAACCCTTCATTGCGATCACCCGCAGACGGAACACGACGCACGGCCGCCGACCGAAGTCCGTCCCCTTACATGGTCCGTCAGCCGCCCCGGCGACCGGAACCGCTCAACGACCTTGCGTCGGAGTGATGCCGCCTTGTGCCGGCCACAAGATCTCAGCAGGAAGCCCTGAGACGGAGGTCACCGTGATCCCGGGGCTTCTTTGCGATTTCATCTCCCAGGTGCCGTGACCGGGAAGATTCACCAGGTTCTGGCCGGCAGTGCGGCGTTCGCTGAAATCCGTTTCGAGCATTGTTGCGGTACCGCTACTGTGGCGCGGTGATGACTCAGGTGATCTTTCTCAATGGTGGCTCCAGCTCGGGGAAGTCCGGGATCGTACGGTGTCTGCAGGCGGTCCTGCCGGGTTCGTGGCTGGCCTTCGGGGTCGACACGCTGGTTGATGCGATGCCCGCGTCCGTGCAGGCATCGGATGCCGGGATCGAGTTCGCTCCGGATGGCGAAGTGATCGTCGGGCCGGAGTTCCGGAATCTGGAAGCAGCCTGGATCGAGGGAATCGCCGCGATGGCCCGCGCGGGCGCCCGGATCATCATCGATGAGGTCTTCCTCGGCGGCGCGGACTCACAGCAGCGATGGCAGAAGGCTCTGGGCGAACTGCGGGTGCTGTGGGTCGGCGTCCGGTGCGACGGTGTGATTGCCGCAGGCCGCGAGATCGCACGAGGAGATCGGGTCACCGGGATGGCCATGTCCCAGGCCGAGGCGGTCCACCGGGGCATGGTCTACGACCTGGAAGTGGACACCGCGCATGCCGAGTCGATGGAGTGTGCACGGGCCATCGCAGTACATGTCAGGTAAGCGACGGCTCGGTTGTCTGCCGCTGTGACCGCAGCGTCGGGACGGTGTGCGTCCGGCGTGGCCGCTTCCGAGATCACCTGCGCGTGACCTCGACGGGCCGCGATGTCCTCTGGCCGGGCGTGGCCCCGGGATGAGTGTGTGGGGCGTCAGCCTGGGGATCGGTGCTCGCGAACAGCCCTGCGGCGGAGAGCGCGACGACGTGCGGCAGTGATGAGAACGCCCAGCAGCAGTGGGAGGTCGGCCGTCCCGCCGTCATCGTCAGCCCGCGGCGTTGTCTGCAGCGGACGGACCTGGTTGAGGAAGGCGCCTTCACGGGGCAGGACAAAGGCCGGGGTGAGCATCGGGTCGGCTCATGGGGACCGTGCGTGCCGGACGACGGGCCCGCCCCGAAGGAGCCGGTTTGCAGCACGTCGGTGGCGGAGGCAGGGTGGGATAACAGCCCCGCTTACCACACCCCTGCCGAACGCTCGGAAGGACAGGGATTCTGATGACCAAGGGCACGGCGAAGGCGAAACAGGTCAAGGGCAAGATGAAGGAGACCCTTGGCAAGGCAATCGGCGATAAATCCACGCAGAGGCACGGTCTGGGCGAGCAGCTGCGCGGGAAGGCGCAGGAGATCGCCCACAAGACAGCCGACCAGGTCCGGAAGCGGACGGGGCACTGACCTCGACCACTCATCAGGCGAAGAAGAAGTATCGGTTCTGCCGCTGGCGCTGCCACTGTGCCATTCTTGCCGGGCCCGGCGCGCGGTTCGCCCACGCTGCAGGAAGACACGCCGCCCAGGAGCGCACCGGGACCCTTTCGCCGATCTGCCGTCGCCGGCCCCCGGCACGTTTCCTCCGGGCGGTGGGCACGGGACATCGAGCTGCTGGGTGGGTAGCGCCGAAGCCGCGGACGGGGGAGTGCCGGCTCGTCCGGGCGCTGAGGCGCTGGAAGCGCCCAGGGTCCGTGGTCGGTCTGCCCGCTCGTCGGCAAGGGCCGGTTCCCACCGCTGGAGTGTGGAGGCGGCCCATCGAAGCGTGGACGGGGCCAACGATGCGACGATTCCCCGTTGTCAGGCGTGGGGCCGGTGGCCCAGCGCCCGCACGATCTGCCCTGCGTTCTTGTAGCGCTCACCCCCGGGCAGTTCACGCACCGCATCGACCAGAGTGTCCGGAGCGTGCTCCTTCGACAAGGTCTGCACGAGTGACGAACGGTCGCCCGGGAAGGCCGTGCGATTCAAGTGGCGCGCCAGATCGGACCTCAGAGTTTCGGCCGCCTTCTCGGCGCGTATCCGGTCCCTTTCTTTGCCTGGTGGGGGGACGGGGCCACCCGGGTCCACTCGCACGTCGTCGTCGGCTGCCGGCTCGGGATCGTAGGTCTCCTCGGCATGGGTGGGGTGGCCGGACCTCAGATAGCCCTGCAGTTCATGCTTCCTCGCATCATCCTTGTGCGGGCTGACCTGATTGCTTCCTCGCTCCATGGTGGAACACCTTCTCTGTGTGCGGTGATGCTGCCGGACGGTCAGCCGACGGACGGGGCTTCGACAGGTCCTCAACGGCCGGATCGGGCAGCGCCCAGGCGGGCCGGGCCTGCAGTTCACGAGCGGCTGGTGGTGGCTTCCTCAACCATCGAGGCATCGACACACCAGCTGGCGCGCCTCACCGACCGCCTCTCCGGACGGTTCACGGAGTGCTCCGCACGCTGCTACGGCCCTGCGTGTACTGCTGACGGGCAGTCGAGGCCTGCGGCTTCAGATCGAGGTCGTCGTGCCCTTGCTCGCGGGCGCGCAGATCGCGCTCTGCCGCCCCCCTTGCGCCTGCTCGCCCCCTCGCTGTGTGGGGGCTGCGATGGCTTCGGCGGTTTGGTCATGTCCAGGCCTCGCTGTCCAGAGTTCGTGCTCAGGCGGCTCTCTGCACACCTTTTGAGGGTAGTCGAAATCACCCATCTGCGCTTATGGGGCCACTCGGGATGTTGCGTGCCCCTTTCCCCTTGCGGTGGCCGTTCGGTGGTGGTCGGGGCGTATTCGTAGCGGGTGGCGATGCCGCGCCACTGACTGCCCGACAGCCGAGAGGGGCTCCTGGTCCGCAAGGGGCCCGCGAGGACCCCGCCCATGGACGGTGGACATGAGCCGACCCCGCCGTGGACGTCAGGTCGTAGGATGGTCGACCATGGGAGACGCTCGGCACGAGGTCAACGCATGGCGCCAGGGGCGCAACCCGCAGCGCCGGAAAATCGGGGTCCTCGGCTGGACCTTGTTGCTCCTGCTCATGGTCGCGGTGTTCACCCTGGGGCCACGCTGACTCATGACCCCGCGATGAGGCCGGCCGGCACAGCGATTACCCACTTCGCCTGGGACACGCTCACGATCCAGCGCCTGACCGGGAAGACTCCAAGGGTCGATCAGGCCTGGCGACCGGTGGGAAAGCGATGCCTTCGTCGAAGGGGACGCCGGTCCCAAGGCAGCGATGAAGCTGTCCCCGCAAGCGATTGAACGGGTGTCCAGGGCCTGCATGCGTCAATCCCCGTCTGTCGTTGGCGCCGGTAGCGGGTAGGCGCTCCTGACGACTGGGTGAGGAGGGCGAAGGCGCACACCTGCACGATCTGGTCGAGCCGGTTGTTCTTCACGAATCGGCGGCCGACGTAACGGAGTTGACCGGAGGCCCGGGTGATCGGGGCCGGGCCGACATACACCTTCAGGCCGCCAGTAGCTGGTCGCGAAGGGTGTGCGGGTCATCACCGGCAGGATCTGGCGCGTCGTGAACCGGGAGAGGGGCTGCGTTGCGGGCGAGGCCGGTGCCGGCGTGCCCCGGGTTGTAGGCGGCAGCGTTGATCCCGGCCGGGAGGCGGCGCGCGTACTCGTGTGCGAGATAGATGGCGGCCGACTTGCTCGTCGGGTACGCGGTGCGCCCGTCGGCCGTGGTGTCCGGCTCAAGGAACGCGCCCGTGCGGGCGAGGATGTCCGGGGACCGCCAGGCCGGGCACGCCGCCCCCATGTTGTGAAGTGACCGAAATGGGTGTAGCTGACAGTGATCACGATCCGGGCGGGATCGGCAAAGCGGTCCTCCAGCAGGCAGGCGAACACATGGTTGGTGAGCACATTGATGGCGAAGATGGACTCGAACCCGTCTGCTCTGCCGTGATATCGGCGCAAGGCCGGGGCGGGCACCAGGGCGCCGGGTCCGGCCGGGAAGAGGTGTGTACTGCGGGGGAGTGCGCCGTGGACCACGGGCACCACCCCCTGCGTCGGCAGCGACATGAACGACGACTTCCGCCAGGTCGCCGACGGCCTGGCGTGGGTCAGCCGCCGCCGCTCGCGCAGCGGCCTCGACGGGCGTGGGCCTCCTCCCATGCGGCCGGGCGATTCGCTCCGGTGCCCCGGCGAACAACAGTTCCCGGGCGTTCACGATGTCCTCACGTCCGGGCTTCGTACGGGCCGGAACTGCGGCTTAGCGTCGAAGGCCCAGTTCGTCCGACGTACATGAGGTTCACATGTCCCTTCGGCATGCAGTTGCCGCGCTGGCCGTGGTGCCCGCGCTCGTGGTCCCCGCGACGGCCCAGGCGGCCACGGCTCACAACGGCCACGTCCCGCCCCAGCAGACCCACTTCGACCTCCAGGCCCACCGCGGTGGGATCGGCATGACCACCGAGGAGTCCCTGGAGGGCTTCGGCAAGGCCCTTCGCCTCGGAGTGACCACCCTGGAGCTGGACACCCATATCACCAAGGACCAGAAGGTCGTCGTCAACCACGACCGGCAGATCAGTGCCCAGAAGTGCAAGGACACCGGGCCGGTGACGCCCGGCGACCCGATGTACCCGTACGTCGGTAAGTACATCAAGGACCTGACGCTGGCTCAGATCAAGACAATCGACTGCGGCTACCAGCAACTGCCCGGCTTCCCCGAGCAGGAGCAGGTCAAGGGCTTCCGGATGGTGGAGCTCAAGGACGTCCTCAACCTGGTCAAGAGTTACGACGCCAAGCAGGTCAAGCTCAACATCGAGACCAAGGTCGAGGCGGGCGCGCCGGAGCAGACCGCACCGCGCGAGCTGTTCGTCCGCCGCGTCCACGAGGAGATCCACCGCTCGGGGATCGAGCGGCAGGTCACCATCCAGTCCTTCGACTGGGGCGCGCTGAAGGAGATGCACAAGCTCGCGCCGTCCTATCCGCTGGTGGCACTGACCAACTACGACTTCCTTCAGGTCGGCAAGCCCGGAGCCTCCCCGTGGCTGGGCGGCATCGACGTCGACGACTACGATGGCGACTTCGTCAAGGCTGCCTCCGCTGTCCCAGGTGTCACGGCGCTCTCCCCCAATTACGGCTTCCCGCAGAACGGCACCGTGGCGGACCCGAACTTCCGCTTCTACCCCGACGACAAGATGCTCTCCGAGGCCCACGCCCGCGGCCTGAAGGTCATCCCGTGGACCTGTGACGACAACGCCACGGTCGAGGCGCTGATGGACATGGGTGTCGACGGCATCATCACCAACTACCCCAACCACGTGCGGGAGATCATGGCCAAACGCGGCATGCGTCTGCCCAAGGCCTACCCCGCGCCGAACCACCACTGACGACTGCCTGCACGCCACAGGCGCGTACGTTCCTGGAGCACCGTTGTTCCGGGGACGTGCGCCGGTACGGGGACGAACGCCGTTACTGGTCGTTTCAGAATGAGGGCACCACGTCATTCGAGGGCGTGCGGCCCGGCCGCGCGCCCGCCGCGTCGGCTATGAATATCGCTGTCCGGTTGCCGGAGCACAGTGATAGACAGCCGGAGTGGAAAATACTCTGGAGTTCCTCGATCTGCTGCGGCTGATCGACGAACGGTCGACCGCCTTCCGCGCCGCGGTCTCCTCCGCGCCCAGCCTCGACGTGCAGGTGCCGACCTGCCCCGAGTGGACGCTGTTCGATCTGGTGCAGCACCTGGGCGAAGGGCGCCGCTCCTGGGCCGCCACCGTCGCCGCAGGGCCTGCCGCCGCACCCCCGGCCAAGTCCGCATCGGAGGGCGCCCCGGCTGCGCCTCGAGAGCGCGAGGCCCTGCTGGCCTGGTTGGCCGCATCGACGCAGCAGCTACGGGACGCACTGCGGGAGGCGGGCCCGGATCGCGGTTGCTGGACGTGGTGGGGTATGTCGCAGTCGCCGCAGACCTGCGGTGCCGTCGCCCGACACCAGCTCCAGGAGATCGCGGTGCACACCTACGATGCCCAGGTCACCCTGGGCGCCCCGCAGTCGCTGCCGGACGAGGCGGCACTCGACGGTGTCGACGAGTTTCTGTCCACCTGCTGCGCAACGACTGACGCCTGGCCGCACGAGCCCGCTGCCGTCGATTACCACACCACCGAGGGCCGCTCCTGGCGCCTCTGGCTCTCGGCCGACGGCGCACGGACCGCCCGTCTGCCCAAACCGGGCACTATGCCCGCCACCGCTGCCGGCGAGGACCCGGACGCGGCCGACGCCTCCGCCCGAGGCACGGCCAGTGAGCTGGTCCTGGCCCTGTACGGCCGTATTCCGGTGGATTCCCTGAAGCTCGACGGCGACCGACGTCTGTTCGACCTGCTCCTGGCCTGGGACCCGGATGAGTAGGACCTGACGGTGCGCCACGACGACTACGTCTACGGCGCCGTAGTACTTCGCGACCGCGGCGAACGCCGCGGTCATCTGCCCGCTGGAGGAGTAACAGACTGTCGCCATCCGGTCGAACCGCCATCGCCGCGTAGTCCCGCCGAGCTTTCGCATCACCTCGTCCAGGGCCTGGACCAGGTGCGGGAAGGGACGCGGTCCGGCGGCGGCTCTCGTCCTCGGCGCTGCCGGAGCGCTCATCGGCACTCGCTTCCAGCAGGCGTACCAGGACGATGTGGCACGAGGGGCCGTGCCCCCGCTGCCGGTCTGGGCAGGCGAGGCCGTCGATCTCATCACCGACCTGCCCTCGGCGGAGGACCTGGTCACCGCCATGGCCACCCAGGCCCAGGACGCCCTGGCCCGAGCAGAACGCCACTGACCCTCCAACCGTCAGCGCCGTTCTGGCTCGCTCGTCACACGCCGCGGCGGAGCCAACGATCCAAGACCGATCCCCCGCAGTCACACCGCAACTGGCCTTCCATGGGGGCAGGGTCCGCGGCGGGGCGACGAACGGACAGGCGGGCAGGTGGCGGCCATCCCGAGGTGCGGTCGGCTGTTGCGGTTATTCCGTGGGCCGGCGTGCCTGCCTTACTTCGCGGTTGATTGCCCAGGCGTCCGCTACTGGGCCCATGTGCCCGAGCTTGTCGGGGTTGATCACCGAGCGGATCGTCTGGATCTGCCCGTCGAGTACATCGAGGGTCAGGGTGTGGAGCACCTTGTCGTCCCGGTCGCGGAAGATCGCGCCCGGCTGGCCGTTGATCTCGTGCGGCTCGAACGTCACGTCGATCCGGGCCATCCACGGGAAGACGGAGGCAAGCAGCCGGGCCACGTTCTCGGCGCCGATGACGGCTCTGGCCAGCTGCGGGGCCTTGCCGCCGCCGTCGCCGACCATCGATACGTCGGCGGCGAGCAGTTCCTGCAGGCCGGCGACGTCGCCTTCGCGGAGGGCGTCGAAGAACCGCGACGCCAGTTCCTCCCGCTCTTCGCGGACCGCTTCGAAGCGCGGCCGACCGGCCTCCATATGCCGCCGTGCCCGCACCACCAGCTGCCGGCACGCCGACTCCGATCGCCCCACCGCCGCGGCGACCTCGCCGAACCCGAAGCCGAACACCTCCCGCAGCACGAACACCGCGCGCTCCAGCGGGCTGAGCCGCTCCAGCAGCAGTAGTGCCGCCATCGACACCGAGTCGGCCAGCTCCACCGACCGCGCCGGATCCTCATAAGGGTCGGCGAGCAGCGGCTCGGGAAACCACGGGCCCACGTACTCCTCCCGTCGCACCCGCGCGGAGCGCAGCACATCGATCGAGACCCGCGTCACCGCGGCCGAGAGATAAGCCTTGGTCGACGTGGGCCGGGTCGCCGAGCCGTCAAAGCGCAACCACGTCTCCTGCACCGCATCCTCGGCCTCACCCACACTGCCCAGAATCCGATAAGCAATCGAAAACAGCAGCGGCCGCAGCTCCTCGAACTCCTCGACCTTGCTCACGCCGACTCCCCTCTCCTTGAAGCCCTTCCATCACGCCGTACTCGCCGGCACAGGCATCTTCTGGTGATCACCGGGACCACTGGCAGGCCAGAGCAAGGCCATCGAGCCCGGGGCCCGGGGCCCGGAGCCCGCAGTCGGCCCCCGAGCCAGTTGCTGATGCCGGTCAGTGGAACTGCCCGGGCTCGTAATTGCCGGCCGGCTGCTGCGTGATGATGTTCAGCCGGTTCACCGTGTTCATGAAGGAGACGAGGACCACCAGGGCGGTGAGCTGCTCCTCGTCGTAGTGCTTGGCGGCGTACGCCCACACCTCGTCGCTGACCCCGCCGGCCGCATCCGCGACCCGGGTCCCCTCCTCCGCGAGCTCCAGCGCAGCACGCTCGGCCTCGGTGAAGACCGTGGCCTCCCGCCACGCCGCCACCAGGTTCAGCCGCACCGAGGTCTCGCCGGCAGCGGCGGCCTCCTTGGTGTGCATGTCGATGCAGGCGGCGCAACCGTTGATCTGGCTTACGCGAAGCGCCACCAGCTCCTGCGTCGCGGCCGGCAGCGGCGAGTCCTTGAGCGCTTTGCCCGCCGACATGAAGTACTTGAGGGCCTTGCCGGCGGTCGGGCTGGCGAAGTAGTTCAGTCGCGCGTCCATGGTGTGCTCCTCTGTGGTTGTCAGTGGCTACACCCCTGAGACGGGGTAGCTTGGCCCCCTGTGACATAGCCGAACGTGACCTGCGTCTCCCGGCCGTCGGTGCGCGTCAGCCGGCGAATTCGGCGTCACCCGCCCGCCATCTGCCGACACCTCGACCCGACCCGAGGCCACCGACCCGACGGGGGAGTTGTTTCCATGGGCTCACTCGACGTCGAGCGAGAAGGACCTACTTTCGGGTTCCCCGTGATGACGCGGACCGTTGGGTCATCGGTGTGATCGAGCGGGACGAGTGCCTGTACGAAGAGTGCGAAATGACGTTCAACGCATGGATGTTGTCCTATCTAAAGGGGGGAGGGGATGGCGACATGTTCCCAGAACTTCGCGCCTGACCGCCCGTTCTTCAGGGAGATTCCGCAGCCCTGATCACTGAGACCGACCGGCACATGGGGGGGCGTCGCGGGGCTGGGCACGCACATCTGCGGCGTTGTCGTCAGTCAACAACTCCCCCATAGCCCTGAAGGCATGGGGGGACCCCCTTCGCGTTGCCCCCCTCCTCCGCCTTGCAGCTGCACGCACCCAGCCCCGCTCCTTCTCCCACCCCCATGTGCCGGTCGGTCTTACGGGCGATGAAGCAGCCGCGGCCCGCCAGGTCTTCTGGCGGGCCGCGGTGTCAGTTGCTTGTCAGCTGCAATCCTGTACGTCGAGCAGATGAATTCGCGGGTGCAGATCTCGCTCGATTTGCATCGCCGAGGGCGTGGCCGAGGTTGCCGGAAGAGGGATCTGCGGGGCGCTCGCTCGACGTTGGTCGTGCCTCGTCTCAGGTGCTGGGGTTCGCAGCGAAGTCGATGTCCGCGGTGTTGACCGTGCCCGCGGTCCGGCCGGGAGCCGTGTGGTACTTCCAGTACAGGTTCGTGTGGGCGATGACCTTGTCGGGCGTCGGCGCTCCGTACTGCGACAAGTCCTCCGTGGTGTGGGCGTCGCCGACCAGCGTGGCATCGTAGCCGCGGGTGATCGCGCCGTGGAGCGTCGAGCGGATGCACTCGTCGGTCTGCGCGCCGACGACGAAGAGCCGGCTGATGCCGCGCGCGGCGAGCACCGACTCCAGGTCGGTCTCTTCGAAGGAGTCGGCGTACTCCTTCTGGACCAGGGGCTCGGAGTCGCGCCGCACGAGTTCGGGTACGTACTGCCAGCTCTTGCTGTCCCGGGGCAGCTCGTCACTGTTGTGCTGGACCCAGACAACGCCGATGTCAGCAGTGCGCGCTTTGTCGACCAGGGTGCCGATGTTGGCAACGACGCTGTCCCGGGAGTACGCCTCCCCCACTACGCCGTTCTGCACGTCTATGACGAGCAGGGCGGTGTTCGGCCGGTTGACGAGCGTGCTCACGGTGCCTCCTGGCACATGGGGATCGCGGTCTCGACGATGCTATGCCAATGCGGGCTTGCAGCGGGGCGTCGTCACATTTCAGTGGCAAAATGCCAAGGACCAGTGATCCCCGGTCTCGAGGTGCGGATCCCCAAGGGCTCCGTGGTCCGTGAGGCCACGGGCAGCCGGTCACCGAACTCGGCATCACCGCGATTCCGATCCACTGGACGCCGATCCCGCACCCGCAGAACAGCGTGGTGCCGGTCTGCTCACTGTCCGGTCCGGCCCGGACGCACTGGGGCGTCTGTACCGGAGGAGATGCCGTGGATGTCGACCTGTGCAAGCTGCGCTACTTTCGTGGCCGAGGAGTTTGCACTTCGGCCGGGCCATCGCGCCTTCGGGGTGGGCCCGAGCCTTCGTTGGCCACTTCCCTCACGCAGCTGATCTGCGGTCCTTCACGTGGGCGCCGCGTTCACGCGCAGGCACGTTCCCTCTGCGGCAGTTGGTGTGCGAGGCCTGTGTCTCCGGGCCGATCGGCGCGCCCCCTCACTGGTCCCGAGCGCCTACACGGGAAGGGGCTGCTCGGCCCAGATGGTCTTGCCCGTGCCGGTATGCCGCATTCCCCAGCGCTCGGTGAGCTGGGCGACCAGCATGAGGCCTCGTCCGCCCTCGTCGAAGATGCGGGCACGGCGCAGGTGCGGTGCGGTGCTGCTGGCGTCGGAGACCTCGCAGATCAGTGTCCTTTCCTGGATCAGCCGCAGCTGAATGGGCGCGGCAGCGTAGCGGATCGCGTTGGTCACCAGCTCGCTGACCACGAGTTCGGTGACGTAGGCCAGGTCGTCCAGCCCCCAGGCGTGGAGTTGGGCGGTCGCCTGAGAGCGGGCTTCGGCCACAAAGGCCGGATCGGCGGGAAGATCCCAGACGGCGACGTGCCCGCTGTCCAGGGCACGGGTACGGGCGATGAGCAGCGCGACATCATCGGCGGGCCGCTCGGCGAGCAGAGCATCGAGCACCCGGTCGCAGGTGGTCTCCAGCGACGGATCCGCGTCGGCGAGGGCCGTGCGCAGAGCGTGCAGGCCGGCGTCGACATCGCGATGGCGCGCCAGGACAAGCCCGTCGGTATAGAGGGACAGGAGGCTGCCTTCGGGCAGTTCGCGTTCAACGGATTCGAATGGCAGCCCGCCCAGGCCGAGCGGCGGGCCGGTGGGGAGTTCGAGGATGTCCACCTTGCCGTCGGGGGTCACCAGAACGGGCCAGAGGTGGCCGGCGCTGGCGAGCGAGCACTTGCGGGAGATGGGGTCGTAGACCGCGTACAGGCAGGTTGCTCCGAGTTCTCCGAAGGGCGCCTCAGCTTCGGACTCCGGCCCGGATCCGAGCCGGACGACCAGGTCGTCCAGATGCGCAAGCAGCTCGTCCGGGGCCAGATCCACGTCGGCGAGGGCGCGTACGGCGGTGCGAAGACGCCCCATGGCAGCGGAGGCATGGATCCCGTGACCGACCACATCGCCGACAACGAGGGCAACGCGGGCGCCGGAGAGCGGGATCACGTCGAACCAGTCACCGCCGACACCGACCTTCGAGTCCGCGGGCAAATAGCGGCTGGCTACGTCGACAGCGGTCTGATCGGGAATCCCCTGCGGCAGAAGGCTGTGCTGGAGGGCCAGAATCGTGGTGTGTTCGCGCGTGTAGCGGCGGGCGTTGTCGAGGCAGACTGCGGCGCGCGCCACAAGTTCCTCGGCGATCTGCAGGTCGTCCTGCTCGTACGGCGCGGCGGACGGATCCAGACGCATGAAGAGCACGACGCCGAGGTTGGTGCCGCGGCCGCGCAGCGGCACCGCCATCAGCGAGTGCATGCAGTGCCGACTCACCCAGGCGGATCGGTCCGGGGCTTGGGCCAGCCAGCGGGTCAACTCGGGCTCGCCGATCTGGTGCACGGTGCCGCGACCGGTGGCCAGGCAGCGAGCAATCGGCGAAACCTCCGGGTAGCGGGACAACCCGCCGACCGCGACGCCAGCCTTAGCGTCGGGGCGGACGGCCGCGCGCCGCAGCAGCAAGGGACCGTGGGTGGGAACCGGCGGAGGCTCGTCGCCGTGCAGCACGGGGTCGAGGAGATCGACCAAGACGTAGTCCGCGAGGGCGGGCACGGCCACGTCGGCCAGTTCCTGGGCAGTGCGGGTCACGTCCATGCTGCTGCCGATACGCCTGCTGGCCTCATCGAGCAGCGCCAGGCGTTCGCGGGCGGCGTACTGCTCGGAGAAATCGAGGGCGGCCAACTGCACGCCGTGCACCAGCCCGAGGGAGTCCTTCAGCGGGGTGAATTGGATGGTCCATGCATGAGCTTGGGGCTCTCCCGGCACCTTGACGTTGATCTCGATGTGCTCGGGCTCACCGGTCTGCAACACGCGATCGACGGACTGCTCGGGGGTCCGGAAGGCGGGATCGGGCATGTGCTCGGTGATCCGGAGGCCGCGAAGATCCCGCTCCGAGGCGGCGAGCTGCTTGCTCATGGGCTCATTGACCCGCAGGAACCGGCCCTCGGAGTCGTAGATCGCCAGGGCGAACGGCGACTGGTCGAACGACCAGCAGAGCAGAGGGTCAGTGGCGCGGTCCACCTCTTCCTCCACCGGGACGCCCTCCAGTAGCCAACTGGCTCGCCCGTCACCCGTGGGCAGCGGACGCGCCCGCAACCGGCACTCGACCGCGCTGCCGTCCCGGTGGCGGAGTACCACCCGTCCGGTCCAGTCCTCCTGCCGACCCAAACGCTCACGAACGCCGATGGGGAGGGGCGATGCAAGCAGCGCAGCAGCGAGCCGGCCGACGGCCTCACCGGCGGAGTACCCGAGCAACTGTTCCGCACCGGTGCTCCAGCTGGTCAGCGTCCCGTCCGGAGCTGCCACGGCCAGAGCCGCGGCGGAGGTGAGGGAGTCACGAGGCATGCTCGTCGGTGTGTCCATGGCTGATCCACCCGCCTTCGAGTCCACTGCTGATTCAAGGATCTCTCGGTCCTGCCACCAGATCGCGTTGGACGGGGTCGCACGCGCCGGACGCAGAGAATGGGACTCCGGGGGAGCTAGGGAGTCAACGACGGTGACCATCCGTAGCGGCTGCCGGGCTGGCGAGCGACTGCCGGTCTCGCGCTGATCAGCGTGCGAGCCGATCCGGCGGTGCCGCGCCCGCTCCGCGGCGTCGGGTTGCGCGCCCTTCGCCGTACGCGTCGGGCTTCCGCGCGCCCCGCCTCGCCCACCACCTGGTGCACCGGCTCGGGCGAGCAGGACCCCAGCCGCCCAGGCGTGAAATCAGCACACCGGCCCGACCGACGGCCCGTTTCAAGAGCAGCGGCATGGTCATCGCTTCGACAGGGGCTCCAGCCATGCCGTGCCCGGACGCCATCGTGCAGGACCGTCCGACACCGACACCGACACCACACCGACACCGAACACCGAGGCGCAGGCACCAGACGCTGGTGGATGGGTGGGACCGGCCGCCGGGCTGGGCCTATGGGGCCTCGTCGACATCGGTGATGACGGCCACGTCGTGGTCGCCCCCTTGCTGCTGGGCCTTGGGTGGCAGCGGTTCTTGCACGGCGCCGGCGATGACCGTGGTCACGACCTTGTGAACGGCTCCAGTCTCCGGCGGGGTGCTTCCCCGGTCGGCGAAGAGTAGGTGCCCGGCCCCGATCAGCGTGGGAGCGAGTGTGGAGACGTCGGCATCGACCGCGATGCGGCCCCGTTCACGCTCGATGGTGAGGTAGGAGGCGACCATGGCCGTAGCTTCCGTCAGGACCGGCACGCTGGTCGGCGTGGCCTGGCGCAGCCGGGCACGGAGGTCATCCCGTGAGATGACGAGGCCGATGATCGCCACGGCGACCGACTCGAACAGGGTTGTCAGCGTGCCGGTGAGGTTACCGGCGACGGTGCCGGTCCCGGCGGAGTTGCGCAGGGCAGAGGCCTGGTTGTCGATCAGGGCGATGCGGTTCAGTACGAGCTCGGCGAGGAAGGCGTCGAAGTCGGCGAAGTGCCGGTGCAGGACGCCCTTGGCGCAGCCTGCCTCCGTGGTGACCGCCCGGCTGGTGAGCGCGTTCGGCCCGTCCCGGAGCAGGACCCGCTCGGCGGCGTCGAACAGCTGCTCACGCGCGTTGCGGATGGCTACTCCTGTTGGCACCGCGCATCTCTCCTTCGCTCGCTGGGCCCGCCCGGTTGACGAGTGGGCATGCGCCCACTAAGAGTGGG
>NZ_JBEZKL010000025.1:0-72155 GCF_040704695.1 Streptomyces sp. NPDC048411 | reverse complement strand
GCGAAGACACGTTGCTGCCCCGGATCCTCGTGGTGTTCATGTTCGCCAACATGGCCGACAATGCCCTGTTCACCGTACTGCTGCCCACCTTGGCCAAGCAGGTGCTCGACAACCCGCTCACCCTGGGGCTTTCGGTCGCTGCCTTCGGCGCCGGCGCCCTGGCGGGCGCGGTCCTGTTCGGCGCAGTCGGGCATCGGTTCCCCCGGCACGTAATCCTGACCGGCGCGTTGCTGATTTCCGGGGCCCCGAAGTTCTTCGCCATCGCCGCGATGCCCGGAACTCCCACGCTTGTCGTCACCATGGCTCTCGCCGGCATCGCTGCTGGACCCGTGAACCCGCTGTTGACCGCCGTCCAGTTCAACCGTATTCCCGCGGAGCTCCGGGGACGCGTGTCCGGCGCGATCATGGCCGCGGTTGTGGCCGCGGTGCCGGTGGGCATTTTCGGCGCCGGCCTGCTGGTCGCCATGACCAGCCTCACCACGGCTTTGCTCGTGATCGCGGCTGGTTATCTCCTGGTCAGCCTCTATCCCGCATTGCATCCCGCGTGGCGAGCCGCCACCCCATGACCTCCAGATCGATCTGCCCGCTCGTGTCGAGGTGCCCGTACCGATCCCCGGCCCACCAGGGCCGAAGGGCGACCGCGGCCCCGCAGGACCGGCAGCGTCTCCCCTACCAGGCCCGTCGGGTACGACAGGGCAGGCAGGGGCTGACTCGACCGTCCCGGGACCAGCCGGACCGAAGAGGGATACCGGGCCTGCTGGTCCTGTCGGCCCCGCGGGGAAGGACGGTGTGGACGGCCGCGCCGGCGCCGACGGGTCAGACGTGCCCGGCTGGGTACAGTCTTCAGCCGCTACCAGACGACCCCGATGCCCTGGTGTGCCGCCGCACCACGCCGAGCAGCCCGTCTGTGACTGGTCTCCCACCGGAGCGACACCGCTCATGAACCACCGCGCCCCCTGTTCCGGCTACGGCCGGAACGGGGGCGCTTCGTCGTGTCCGGGGGTCACTCCTTGTTCTCGCCCAGGGCGGTGCGCAGCCAGTCAATGCTCCCCTGCGCCAGAATCTCATCAGCCAGCCGATTCGCAGTCTCGGTGACAAGGCGCCCTCGGCTGTTGTCGATCCATCGCTGAGCGTTCTCGTAGCCCTGCGCCTTGTACTCGATGCCCTGGAGCAGGCACTCCAACTTGTCCGCGTCGCGGGCACAGATGGCCTCCGGTGACTCCTTGGCCTCGTACTCCGCGATCAGGTCACGGACCGCCGAGGCCAGAACCTCCGGCATGCCTTCCGTCTGGTCGGCCGTAACCGCCTGCGGATCGCCAGCAGGCGCGTACTTCTTCCCGACGTAGTTCACGTCCCCCGTGCGGGTCTCCTGCGTGTCGTGCCAAACCGCGAGGTATGCCGCTTGCGCAGGATCGGCGCCTTCCAGCTTCGCGATGATCGTGGCGATCAGCGATGTCCGCCAGGAATGTTCGGCGACGCTCTCCGGGTCGCGGACCCCGGCCATCCACCAGCCCGTTCGCTTTGTGTGCTTGAGCGTGCCCGCCTCGTACAGGAAGCGGCCCACTGCGGACAGGTCGTCAGCCACGACCGTCTCCTCTCACGCCTCAGCAAGGCGGATTGCGTACCGGATGCCCTCCAGTTCCCGGCGTGCCCGCGCCGACAACTCCCGGCTATCCAACATCACGGGAAGGGATGCGCGGAGGTCGTTTCCGATCGATGTCCCGGGGCGCAGCAGGTTCGGGCGAGCGGCGAGCAGGGTCCACAGGGGGTGGACGTTCAGGTCGAAGAAGCCATGATCCGGGGTCAGGCCTCGCACGAGGTGGCGCATCAGTTTGTCGCCCGGCCACGAGCCCGGGTTCGGGGTGGCGATGAAGTCGTCGGACAGCTGGATATGGGAGGCCTCGCCGATCCAGTACGCCCAGTAGTTGAGGTTGGCCGCCTCGCCCGCGTCATCGTCGGCGAGCGTCGTCTTGATGAAGTGGCCCATCCGTTCCCGATCACCCTGCCTTGCGGCGACGGCCGCGACTGATCGGGCGTTGAGCCAGCCGGTCAGCCAGTCGTCCGGGCGCTCGGTCCGTTGCTGCAGGGCCAACCACTCGGAGGTGTCAGCCGCGTCGTCGTACCCGGCGAGGTAGAGGGCCTGGCGACGCAGCAGGAATTGCGCAGCTCCGCGGGCGTGCTCGGCGGTGCGGCGCATGCGGGAGAAGAAGCGTCTGCGGTCGGCGGCGGGGAGCTCCGGCCCATGCGGGACGGGGCCGCGTCGCGGCCGCGGCGGGGTCGGAGTCACGCCGTTGAGCGGCCAAGAGAGCACCTCGACGAGGTCGCGCTGCATGACCCACGCGCCGATCGGGCTGTCGTCGGCGGCAGCGTCCGGAGGCAGCGCCCGGGGGTACATTCCAACCATGACCCGGCGCCCCGAAGCTCAGTCCACGGCCGTCACCGCGACGCGCAACGAGATCACGCGCACGGATTGCAGGCAATGCGGCACCGAAGTGCACGGCATCGACGGGCGCTATGCGTGCGCACTGTGCGGCTGGGTGAACCACTGGTCCGAAGGGCACGGCGCACTGCCGTCCGAGTCCGACGACCGGCACTGGGACCGGTAAAAACCGGCTGTTGAGCCCCGGCCGCACTCGCGGTCGGGGCTCTGTCATGTCGTGATCGTTTGTACTTCGCCCGAGCATCGGGCGAGCAACTGCCCGAAATGAACTCGAACAAGAGTCGGCCCCAGACCAGAAACCCTCTCTGACCTGGGGCTGAGCGGTAGGCCGTGTGGGACTCGAACCCACAACCAACGGATTAAAAGTCCGCTGCTCTGCCAATTGAGCTAACGGCCCTCGGCGAATCACCCCTGAGCATAGCCCGCCGAAGCCCGGCTGCCGATCGGGTATCGGCTGCCGGGCCTGTCGAGCTGCCTCCGGGGGTCATTCATTCGGCGGTGATGTCCGCGCTCGTGCGCTTGTGATCCGGTTTGAGGAACCAGTGGCGGGCCGACACGACCCACCACGTCGCCGCGAAGCCCAGGACGGCCAGGACGGCGATCGGGGCGTAGTTGAACGTCTCCCAGGTGACGGGGGACAGCTGCGGCAGCATGAAGAGGACCGTGATGACCGCCACCCACACCACCGCGACGATCCCGATGGGCCGGGACCAGCGGCCGAGGTGCCAGGGCCCCGGGGTGAATTCGTCGCCGCGCACAAGGCGGAGCAGGGTGGGGATGACGTACGCGATGTAGAGGCCGATCACCGCGATCGAGGTCACTGCGGCGTACGCGGTGACGTTGATCAGGTACGGGAGGCCGAGGGCCAGCGCGCCGAGGGCGGCGAGCCAGACCGCGGCAACGGGGGTGCGCGTGCGGGGGCTGACCGTGTGCCAGACGTGGGAAAACGGGAGTGCGCCGTCTCGGGAGAACGCGTAGATCATGCGGCTGTTGGCGGTCACCGACGCCATCCCGCAGAACAGCTGCGCGCCGATCACGACCAGCAGCAGGAGCTTGCCCGTGGTGGCACCGAGGGCGTCCAGGAGGATCTGGGCGGGCGGGGCGCCGGTCGGTGAGTTCAGGGCTCCGTCGTACGACTGGATGGCGAAGGTGAAGCCGAGCAGAAGGACGAAGCCGGCGATCCAGGAGGTCCAGATCGACCGGACGATGCCGCGCGGGCCCGCGGTCGCCGCGTCGTGGGTCTCCTCCGTCATATGGGCGGAGGCGTCGTAGCCGGTGAAGGTGTACTGGGCCATCAGCAGGCCGATCATCACGACGTAGAAGCCGCTGCCCCAGCCGGTGTTGTTGACGAACTCGGTGAAGACGAACGACGCCGACTGGTGCGAGTCCGGTGCGAAGGTGAGGGCGCCGACGATGACGGCGACCCCGAGGACGTGCCACCACACGCTCACGCTGTTCAGGATCGCGACGATGCGGACCCCGAACGTGTTCAGGAGCCCGTGCAGCAGCAGGATCGCGGCGAACAGCAGGATCGTCCGGCCGGGCGTCACCTCGAAGTCGAACTGGAGGTTCAGATAGGCCCCCAGGAAGGACGCCGCGCCGAAGTCGATCCCCGCTGTCACGGCGACCTGGCCGAGGACGTTGAACCAGCCCGTGAACCAGGCCCAGGCCGCCGCCGAGCGCGGCGGGGCCAGCCGGTGCGCCCAGAAGTAGAGCCCCGCAGAAGTCGGGTACGCCGAACAGATCTCCGCCATCGCCAGGCCGACGAACAGCGTCATCAGGCCGACGCCGACCCAGCCCCAGGTGATGACGGCGGGGCCGCCGGTGTTCATGCCGAACAAATACAGCGTCAGGCAGCCGGAGAGCACCGAGATGATCGTGAAGGACACGGCGTAGTTGGCGAAGGCGGACATCCTGCGGGCCAGCGTCTGCGTGTACCCGAGCTGTGCGAGACGCTCCTCGTCGGAGACGCCCGGTGGTGGCTTGCTTTCGACCTCTTCTGTTGTCATGCCCCCAGCGATGCCCTCGGCCCGGTGCACGCATGCCGCCGCCGTGGTTACGACTGGGAAAACACGGCGCAGCACGACACAGGGGCGCGGCCCGCGGGCCGCGCCCCTGTACTACTGAGGAGTCGCGTTCAAAGAGGTGTGTGCGTCAGGAGAGCCTGGAGTACATCTGCCAGCCGCCCCCGACCTTCACCCGCGTCGCGAAGAGACCCTTGCCGTCACCTCGGTAGGCCCACAGCACCCCGGCCGTGTCACGGGCGAGGAGATCGGCCTTGCCGTCACCACTCGCATCGCCCACACCCACGAGCGAGTTGTAGACCTGCCAGCCGGCACCGACCTTCACCCGAGTCGCGAGTGTGCCCTTGCCCGTACCGGCGTAGCGCCACAGCACCCCGGCCGTGTCCCGCGCCAGCAGATCACCCTTGCCGTCACCGTTCAGATCACCGGCACCAGCCAGCAGGTAGCCCTTCCACCCCGTACCGATCTTCACGCGGGCGTTGAAGGCACCCGTGCCCTTGCTCGTGTACAGGTACAGATAACCGGTCGACGTCTCACGAGCCAGCAGATCAGCCCGACCGTCCCCGTTGAGGTCACCGGGCGACGTCAGGACGTCGTACACATTCCAGCCCCCACCGACCTTCGTGTAAGCAGTCGACGACTTCAGCGCCCCACCACACGCCGGCCTGTACGCCCGCAACTCACCACTCGACACCCGCACCAGCACGTCATTGCACCGATCACCGCTCACATCATCGAACGGCACCGCCGCCGTCACCGTGTTGGCACCCGTCCAACCCGACCCCGACACCTTCGAACTGACCGCGCCGGTCCCGTCGCCCGTACCACCACGGAAATCAGCCACACCCGCCGACGTGAACGCCAACAGATCACCGAAACCGTCGTTCCCGACGAAGTCACGACGGACAGCAGCGCCACCCGTCACCTTCACCGAACCCGACACCGCGAGAGCCGCACCCTGGCCATCAGCCGGCTTCGCCGACAACGTCCACGTATACGCACCGTTGGCGACGAGCCGACCCGCTGCGTCCTTCCCGTCCCACGCGGCGCTGACCGTGCCGCGGGCCTCGCCGCCGGCGACCGTGCGCACGACCTGGCCCGACGCCTTGTTCTTCACCGTGACCTGCCACGACGCGGCCGGCTTGGACAGCCACCAGGTGCCCGCCCAGTTCGGAGCGGCCGCCCGCAGATCGAGCGAGGTTCCGGGCGCCTTCGTGTCGATCACCGAGAGCGGAGACGTCGGAACACCCGTGGGGACGATGCGAACCCGCCGGTCGTCCCCGGTGTACGCGACGTGACCGCCGAAGCGGTCGACGGTCCAGCCGGAGCGACGCACCGTGCCCTTGCCCAGTTCCGCCGCGCTCACCAGCGGGCGCTTGGTCAGATCCCCGTACACGCCACTGGTCGGCAGGCCGTTGTGCAGATCGAAGAGGGTGAGTCCGGCTTCCTCCGTGTACGCGACGAAGTAGCCGTCGGCAAGGAGGATCTTGGCGTCCGGCGCCGTCATGGAACGCCCGGTCTGCCGGTCGTAGACACCCGCGCCCCTGAACCAGTTGTCCCGGCACTCCCAGTACACCCAGCGGCCCACGGCCTGCAGCTCGGTGGGAGCACACTTGTTCAGCGTGGTGAAGGAGGCGCCCGCCGTACCCGCCGGCAGGGTCTTCGAGGACACCGTGGGCGAGTCCTTGAGGCCACTCCAGAATGTGTTGCCCCACACCGCCGCGGCGGTCTGTGACCGGTTCTCCACCACTGCGCCGGAATCGGCGCCCTGGAACTCGACGATCGCCTGATTGCCACCCGACGCCTCGTTCACGACCCCGAACCGGCCGGAGAGGTCGACGAGCTCCGGGGAGTGCATGCCGGTGGTGAGCCTCGGCCCCCAGTTCGCGGTCCCGTTCGGGAAGAGGATCGTCTTGGTCTTGCCGTCGGCCTGCTCGGTCCCCTCCTTGCGGCCGTGGAATCCGTCGCCGCTCGCGAGCATGGTGACGCAGTAGGAGCTGTCCGTCCATCCGCAGTCCGCGTCCCGCCCGCTGGTGAGACCGTCCACCGTCGTCCGGATCTCCTCGGGGCGGCCGGAGGTCTTGAGCCACGTACTGCGGTAGCTGCCGATGTACGTGTGCGGCATGAAGAGGTTCGAGTCGTCGGCCGTGGTGAGGATGCCGCTGCCCAGGGAGATACCCGCGGGCTGTGCGGGCATGTCCTCGATGTCCGCGACACGCTTGCGCGTCACGGTGCCGTCGGCGGAGGCCGTGAACCGGTAGTAGCCCCAGTCGAGGGCGCCGCGGTCGGTCCGGGTCTCGGCTCCGGCGACCAGAACGGAACCGTCCGGCGCCCAGGAGAGGTCGGTGTGGGCGACCGTCAGCAGTTCCTCTGCGCGCCGGCCGTCGTCGGAGATCCGGAACAGCTCCTCCCCGCGGTACTCGTTGTTTCCCCCGTTGAGGGGACTGACCCCGATGAGCGAGTTCCCGAGCATCCGGAACGTCATGTCGTACGAGAAGTTCCTGAGGTCCAGCGCCCGGGGCGGGGCCGTCAAGTCGTTCCGGTCGAACACCTCGGCGGCATACGAGCCCACCTGGAGGAGGGTGTCCTTGCCGAGGGAGACTGCGGAGGCGTGCGCGTCCAGCGCCTTGACCTGCCCGCTCTCGAGGTCGACGAGCCACCAGCCATTCGTCATGGTGGTGTCTTCCCAGAGGATCCCCCGGACGACGACCGAACGGGCATCACCGTCGCCGGCCGACAGATTCCACCCTTCGGGAAGGCCCTGCAGCTGCTGGTCCTTGACCCCGTCGGCCTCCGCCCGCAGCAGATGGAGACTCGTCGTGGCCCGCTGGGTGCCGCTGCGGGTGATGACGGTCGTGCCGTACGTCCCGACGTACGACTGTCCTTCCGGGATCGGGACAGTGGTGGTCGACCCGCCCCCCGCGCGCTGCTGCAGCGTGACGTGCGGGCTCGGACTTTCCGAATAGACCCCCACGGTGTCGGACCCGTGGCCGAATCCGGTGGGCCAGGTGCCCCTGGTACGACCTTCCTCCGGGTCGTACTCGAGGGGCTTCGGAAGCCGGTCCGCCAGGGCGGTGGCCGTTCCGGTGGCGTAGTCGATCCAGCGCAGGCGGTCGTCGCCTTCCTGCGCCGTCAGGAAGCCGGTCTCACCGGCGTTGAGCACACGCGTGGCGCGGGGCACGAAGCGTGCTCCCGGGTTCACCACGACGGTCTCGCCGGACGCGTCGGCGACAGCTGTCCCTGTGGTGGTCGCACCGACCCCGGCGGTGAGCGCCAGGGTGACCACGAGGGCGATGCGGCCGGACGCACGCCGGCTTCGCCACCCGCTGGATGAGCGAGTCAAGGTGAAAGTCCCTCCCCGGGAAACATGGCACGAGGGGAGGCCCTCAGTGGACGCACTGTGGTTCTTCGTGGTGCGGCTGCTACCGCTCGCACCACCACCCCCGAGCAGATGCGGCGACTCTAACAGCAGCCACACAGGCACCGATAGGGAATTTTTCGAACCTGTTCAAAACGAGAGAGCCCGTACGCCACCGAGTCGGTGTCGTACGGGCCCTGAACATCACGTCACACGTCAGGAAAGGATCTTGTACATCTGCCAACCGCCCCCGACCTTCACCCGCGTCGCGAAGAGACCCTTGCCGTCACCCCGGTAGCTCCACAGCACCCCGGAGGTGTCACGGGCGAGGAGATCACCCTTGCCGTCACCACTCACATCGCCCACCCCGACGAGCGAGTTGTAGATCTGCCAGCCGGCACCGACCTTCACCCGGGTCGCGAGTGTGCCCTTGCCCGTACCGGCGTAGCGCCACAGCACCCCGGCCGTGTCCCGCGCCAGCAGATCACCCTTGCCGTCACCGTTCAGATCACCCGCACCGGCCAGCAGGTAGCCCTTCCACCCCGTACCGATCTTCACGCGGGCGTCGAAGGCACCCGTGCCCTTGCTCGTGTACAGGTACAGATAACCGGTCGACGTCTCACGAGCCAGCAGATCAGCCCGACCGTCCCCGTTGAGGTCACCGGGCGACGTCAGGACGTCGTACACATTCCAGCCCCCACCGACCTTCGTGTACGGAGTCGTGGAGTACAGCGCACCACCGCACGAAGGTTTGTAAGCCCGCAGCTCACCACTCGGCACGCGCACCAGCACGTCATTGCACCGATCACCGCTCACATCGTCGAACGGCACCGCCGCCGTCACGGTGTTGGCGCCGATCCAGTCGATGCCCACCTCCCCCGCAGCCACGAGGCCCGTACCCGTACCGGCCCGGAAATCGGCAAAACCGGATGGCGTGAACGCCAGCAGATCACCGAACCCGTCACGCTTCACGAAGTCGCGCGGTACTGCCGCACCACCGGTCAGATGCAGAGTGCCCGAGGTGCTCGCGGCCGGGCCCTGCCCATCGGCGGGCTTCGCCGTCATCGTCCAGGTGTAGGCGCCGTTCGGCGAATACCCGCCCTTCTCGTTCCTGCCGTTCCAGGTCGTCGAGACCGTTCCGCCACCCGCGTTCGGGCTGCCGGCCATGGTGTGTACGACCGTGCCGGTGGCCTTGTTCCTGATGACGATCTGCCAGGAGGCCACAGGACGGGACATCAGCCAGCGGGCCTTCCAGGGGGCGCCCCAGCCGACCCTGGTGCCCACCTCGGACTCGATCGGCGCGACCGGTTGCTTCACCACCCCGCTCGGTACGAGATGCATGTGCTGGTCGGCCGCGATGTAGGCAACCGGACCACCGAACTTGTCGACCGTCCAGGTCACCCCCCGTTGATTCACCGCGTTGCCGAGGAGATCACCGATGTCATGGGTGTCGTCCGCCGTGCCGTCCCGGAATCCGGTGAGCTTGAGCTTCCCGGCTGCCTTGTCGTGCTGGACCAGATAGCCGTCGCCGATCAGGGCCTCGCCACGTGGCACGTCGATGTTCTTAGCGGCCGTCAGGTCCCAGACCCCGGCCTGCCCGGTCGGGCCGCAGGACCAATAGACCCAACGGCCCACCGCTTGGAGCTCCTTGGCCACGCACGGGGCACCTGTCCTGATCGTGGTCGTGATCTTCAGCGTCTTCAGGTCCTGCGCTGTCAGCACACCGGCGACGGTGGTGGCGGACCACAGCTTGGTGCCCCAGACGGAGGCGGCTCGGATCGGTCGCGAGAGGGGATCGGTGTCATATCCGCTCAGATCGCCTATGTACTGCAGCTCCGGATTGGTGCCATTGAGGATCACGTAACGGCCGGTGAGGTCGATCAAGGAGCCCTTACCGGAGTTCATGCGGAACCAGCGTGGGTCGTCCACGTCGTCCACGGCCGAGACGTCGGTTTCGTCGTCGCTCCAACTGTTTGTCGCGATCAACAGGCCGTCGCCGGACGACCATGGTCCTCCGCTGTGAGAATCTGCCCACTCCTTGTACACCGGACCGCCCACCGCGAGCCCGCCGGCCGTCGTGGTGACGGTCCGGCCGAAGATCGACGGCAGAAACATGGAGTCGGTCTCCCTGGTCGCCATCACCCCGTTGGCCAGCGAGAGCCGTGCCACACGTGCGGCCACGGGCGTCACGGGGGCTACTACCGACATCGTGAGCGTTTCAGGGCCGATCTTCCGCAGTGCCCACTGCCCCGAGTCCGTACCGGCCACCACGACCAGACTTCCGTCGGGAGCTCCGGCCATCACCGAGGATGCGTGCCGCACCAAGGTGACCGGGTCGCCGCCGGTGAACGGTATGGCGTGCAGACGCATCCCCGACTGGTCGGCGCTGTTGCCCGGGGCGTTGTTCGGGGCGTACCAGGCGACCAGCAAGGTGGAGCCGGCCGCTCCGATCACGGGAAGCTCCGCGTACTCCGGCTTCAGATCGATCACGGTGGGTTCGGCCGTCGGGTTGCCGCGCGGCACCCAGCTGACATCTCCGCCCAGCCAGGCCAAGCGGTCGGCGGTCAGCACCACTTGCTTGACCGTGGTGCCCGCCGTGGCAGGCACGTCGGTGAAATCTCCGGTCTCGAAGTCGATCAGTCCGAGGCCGGTGATGCCGTCCGACCGGCGATACCTGACCACCAGCGTGGCATCGTCCGCGGCCGCCGCGGCGGAGATCTCAGCGCCGACCGGCAGGTCGATGGAGGCGTGGACCGTGGCCGTCTCCCCACCGTCCCATTCGGCCAAGTGGAACGTGTAGGCCCCAGCCGTTCCGGTACGCGTCACCACGTGCCGCCCCGCCCATGTCACGGCGACGTGGCCCTCAGGCGGCACAAAGGCGCTTGTCGCGCCGCTGCCCAGATCCGTCCCCCGCAACTCCCCGCCGACGTACGTGATGATCGTGTCCGAGCCCGCCGGGAGCCACTTGGGGTTCGTCAGAGCGTACGCGGCGGCGTGGGTCGTGACCGGAGAGGCATCGGGCACGGCAACATCTCTGGTGACACCGTCCCAGCTCGTCCACAGCAGCCCGTCGTGCCCCTCCTGCCGGTAGAGCACGCCCGAGGCCCCCGCCCCGTACGGGATGGTCACTCTCGGGACATATTTGTTGGCCGCGAACGACACCTCACCCGGCTGCGCCGGAGTGTTCTCGGCTCCGGCCTGTCCCCCGGCAGTCAGTCCGAGTCCCGCTGTCAGCCCGATCGTCAGGGCAATGGAAGTGCATCTTCGCGCACGACGACGCCTCATGTACGTGTCCCTCCCCAGGAGCCCTCTGCGGGCAGGCGGATCTTAACAGCGACCTCATCAGCGACGGAACCATTATTCGAACTCGTTCAAAACAGACAGGGCCCGTACGACACCGAAGTGTCGTACGGGCCCTGATCAGCAGTCAGGCGGTCGGATCAGCCGTTGCGCTTCCAGCGCGGCTTGTCGTCGCGGCGGCCGAAGGAGCCGGTGTTGGTGCCGGTGCCCGTGCCACCGCGGTGGTCGTCGCGGCGGCCGGTCGGGCGGTCGCTGCCACCGGAGCGGAAGCCGCCCGAGGGGCGGTCGTCACGACGGTCGCGGTTGAACGGACGGTCGCTGCCACCGGAGCGGAAGCCACCGGACGGGCGGTCGTCACGACGGTCGCGGTTGAACGACGGGCGGTCGTTGTCGCGGTTGAAGGACGGACGGTCGTTGTCGCGGCGGAAGCCACCCGACGGGCGGTCGTCACGACGCTGGAAACCACCACGGTCGCCACCGCGGTCGTCACGACGGTCGCGGTTGAACGACGGACGGTCGTTGTCGCGGCGGAAGCCACCCGACGGGCGGTCGTCACGACGCTGGAAACCACCACGGTCGCCACCGCGGTCGTCACGACGGTCGCGGTTGAACGACGGACGGTCGTTGTCACGGCGGAAACCACCCGACGGGCGGTCGTCACGACGCTGGAAACCACCACGGTCACCACCACGGTCGCCGCCGCGGTACCCGCCCCGGTCGTCCCGGCGGTCGCCGCCCCGGTTGTCGCGGCGCTCGAAGTTGCCGCGGTCGTCGCGGCGGTCGTCGCGCGCCGTGGGCTGCTCCGGTACGGAGACGGCGGCCTCGATCGCGGCCTCCGCTTCGGCGGCGACCTCGGCAAGTGCTGCCTCGGGGTCGTCGCCCCGCTCGCGCGCGGCACGGGCGACCAGGCGGTCGGCCTCCTCGCGGAGCTCACCGGCGCGGCGCTGGACACGCTCCAGCTGCCTGGTCAGGTCGGCGACCTCGCGCTCCGCCTGCTTGGCGGCGTTGTTCGCGGAGTCGGCCTGGACCTCGGTCAGCGAACGGGCGCCGGTGATCTCGGCGACCTCCGGTTCGAAGGCGCCCGCGCCGCCGACGATGTGGCGCGAGGCGTCGACGCCCGCGTCCTCCATCAGGCGGAAGATCTGGCGACGCTGGTGCGGCAGCGCCAGGGAGACGACGACGCCGGACTTGCCGGCACGGGCCGTACGGCCCGAGCGGTGCAGGTAGTCCTTGTGGTCACCGGCGGGGTCCACGTTCAGCACCAGGTCGATGCCGTCGACGTGGATGCCGCGGGCGGCGACGTCGGTCGCGACGAGCGCGTTGACGTAACCGTCCTTGAAGTCGGCGAGCACGCGGGTACGGGCGCCCTGCGTCATGCCGCCGTGCAGCGCGTCCGCTTTCACGCCCGCCTCGACGAGCTGCTCGGCGATGCGGTCGGCGCCCAGCTGGGTGCGGACGAAGATGATCGTGCGGCCCTTGCGGGCAGCGATGGCGGAGGTGACCGGCGCCTTGTCCTTCGGCTTCACGACGAGGACGTGGTGCGTCATGGTCGTGACATTGCCCTGGGCGCTGTCGACCTCGTGGCTCACCGGGTTGCTCAGGTAGCGCTTGACCAGCGTGCCGATCTCGTTCTCCATGGTGGCGGAGAAGAGCATGCGCTGACCGCCGACCGGAACCTGGTCGAGCAGCTCGGTGACCTCGGGCAGGAAGCCCAGGTCGGACATCTGGTCGGCCTCGTCGAGGACGGCGACCTGGACGTTCTCCAGGGAGCAGGCGCCCCGGTTGATGATGTCGCGCAGTCGGCCCGGGGTGGCGACGAGGATGTCGACACCGCGCTCCAGCGCGTAGATCTGGTTGCCCATCGACGTACCGCCGCAGACGACCTTCATCTTGAGGCCGAGCACGTCGCCGTAGGGCTGCAGCGCGTCCGCGACCTGCATCGCGAGCTCACGGGTCGGGGTGAGGATGACCGCGCGCGGCTTCTTCTTCTCAGTGTGACCGCCGGCCAGCGTGGCCAGGGTCGGCAGACCGAAGGAGAGCGTCTTGCCGGAGCCGGTACGGCCGCGGCCCAGGATGTCCTTGCCGGCCAGCGCGTCCGGAATGGTCGCGGCCTGGATCGGGAAGGGCGCGGTCACACCGTTCTGCGCGAGCTTGCGGACGACGCCCTCGGGCAGGCCCAGGTCGGCGAAGGTGATGGTCGGCTCGGCGTCGTTGGCGGAGTCGGTGGTGGCCTCGGTGGAACCGGCGAAGTCGACGGTCTCGACCGGCTCGGACACCTCGGCGGCCTCGGCCACTACGGCCTCGGCCTCGGTGACAATCTCGTCGTTCTCGGGCACAACGGTGTTGTCAGAGCTGAAATTGGACATGCGAAATGCGAAACCTTCCGGAGTCTCGGCACGCGCCCATAACTCCGTGATTCGCAATTTCGACCGCCTCAATGCGGTCCAGCCACGGCAAGGGAGAGTACGCGCCACACGGCGCGCTTCTGTGTCGGCGCCGGGCAATGGGATCAAACGATCTACTACCATACGCACTCTCACCCGCATTGCGCAAACCACACGCTCCGGACCACCCGCTACACCGGCCCCATCTGCGGTGATGCCTCGGGAGTCCGCAGCGCCTCCAGGTCGTCCGGCACACTCATCGCGTCACTGCGGAACTGCGCGGCCGGAGACGCGGAGGGCGCCGGAGCCGTACTTGAAGGTTCCGGATCGGGTGAGCTCGGCTGCTCCGGGGTGACCGGCGCGGACGGCCCGGAGGACACCGACGGCTCCGCGGACGGCACCGGCTGCTGCGACCCCCCGCCCCCCGGCGGGGACGGCACCGGCGGATGCCCGCCCCGGGTCGGCAACGGATCACCGGACCCCACGCCCGCATGCGCGCCACCGGGTACGACCGAGGCACGCGCCGACGCGCTCGGGCTCGGCGATTCGGCGGCCTCCCGGTCGGAGTGCGCCTCCGCGCCCCCTCGGGTACGGGCCCGTCCCGTACCCGTCACCGTGGAGCCGTCCGGTTCACCCGACGGGCCCTTCTGCTCGGCCGACCGCGACGGGGCCGGCTTCCCGGCGTCGTCGCCGATGCTCATGCAGCCGGTGGACGCGGCAATCGTCACTGCGGTGACGGCTGCCCATCGAACAGGGGATGGCAACTGACGCACGGCGGGCACCTCCGGGAGGCCGAGAGCGAAGCAGGGCGGGAACGGACAGGGGCGCTGTGCCCAACTCCCGTTCCCCCGCATGGGACACGCCCCACGCACCACCGACCGTTTCGCCGCCGGCCCCTCCGCCGCCGCTCTCCCGGGTGTACTCAGCCGTAACCGAGCGCGTGCAGCCGCTCGTCGTCGATGCCGAAGTGGTGGGCGATCTCATGGACGACCGTGATTTCCGTCTCGGCCACGACGTCCTCACGCGACTCGCACATCCGCAGTGTCGGCCCGCGGTAGATCGTGATCCGGTCCGGCAGCACCCCGGCGTACCACTCGCCGCGATCGGTCAGCGGCGTGCCCTCGTACAGCCCGAGCAGCTCCGGATCGCCGGGGTCCGGTTCGTCCTCGACGAACACCGCGACGTTGTCCATCAGCCGCGTCAGCTCCGGCGGAATCCGGTCCAGGGCCTCGGCGACCAGTTCCTCGAACTCTTCGCGCGTCATCTCCAGCACCCCGCCATTGTCACGTACCCCCGCCGGACCGGCCCCGGACCGCCACTCCCTGCTCTGTCCCGCAATCCCGCGCCCGCGCATGGCCACCCGAACCCGGGCATACGCGCCCCATGGCCCGCGCCTCCTTCCGCGCCGCAGTCGGCCCGCATCCGCCACCACTGCTGCTCCCGCTCCACCGCCCCCGGCCGTGCCCTCGCCCCCGCTCCGCACCCCTGCGGGCGCGCGCTGGGTGGAACTCGGCACCCGGCTCAAGGCCGAAGGCTCCACGGGCGGCGGCGGGCTGCGCGCCGTGCAGAACAGGAAGCCGGAGAAGGTGCGCGCCTCGGTGCTCTATGCGGACCGCGCGACTCGCCGTCTGCAGGCCTGGGAGGAGATCACACTCGGCGGGCTCGGCCTGACGACTGCCGAGGTCAGCCGCCATCTCCCGGAGGGGAACCAACCCGGAGCGACCCCTTCGCCTATTCGGTTTGGCTGACACCGAAACGCCGTAGTACAGTCTCCGACGTGCCCAAGGGCGCCGGTCAGGGCTTGACCGTTCCGAGACCCCAGAGGTTGAAGAAGAAGCGGAACCTTTTGAGGGGAAGCGGAGTCACATGCCCTCATCGTCTAGTGGCCCAGGACGCCGCCCTTTCAAGGCGGTAGCACGGGTTCGAATCCCGTTGGGGGCACGCACCACCTTGTGCGACACTTAGTCGCACAAAAGCTTGGTCCTGTGGAGCAGTTTGGAGTGCTCGCCACCCTGTCAAGGTGGAGGCCGCGGGTTCAAATCC
Source organism: Streptomyces sp. NPDC048411 (assembly GCF_040704695.1). Taxonomy (NCBI): domain Bacteria; kingdom Bacillati; phylum Actinomycetota; class Actinomycetes; order Kitasatosporales; family Streptomycetaceae; genus Streptomyces; species Streptomyces sp. NPDC048411. The sequence goes on along the minus strand of NZ_JBEZKL010000025.1, from coordinate 56,606 downwards.
CGTCAGGACCGCTGCAGCTCGTAAGTGCTGCGTGGCTGGGTAGCTCAGTTGGTACGAGCGATCGCCTGAAAAGCGATAGGTCGCCGGTTCGATCCCGGCCCCAGCCACCTCTCGAAGGCCCCATCCGGCGGATGGGGCCTTCGTCGTGTCAGTCCTCTTCCCGGTCCACGGAGTTCACGTCCCGGCTGCGCCACGCCCGCACCCCGAGAACCAGCAGCACCACCGCAACCGCGGTCACCAGCGCAATCGCGTCCGGCACCTGCTCGCCGATGCGCCGGGCCCACTGTTCGACGGCGAACGAATCGTCCACATCCAGCAGTCCGGGCAGCGCGGTCGTCCCGTCGTAGGCCAGGAACAGCGCGCCGAGGCCGATGAAGAACAGCCCCGACAGCAGGGTCGTGGTGTGCAGTTCGAAACGGCCGAGCCGGAAGGCGCGGCCGCGCAGCCAGGCGCGGCGCCCGAGGTCGAAGCGCTCCCAGACCAGCGCCAGCAGGAACAGCGGGACCGCCATGCCCAGGGCGTAGACGGCGAGCAGCAGTCCGCCGTAGACCGGGCTGGCGCTGACCGCCGCCACCGTCAGGACGCTGCCGAGGATCGGTCCGGCACAGAACCCGGCCAGCCCGTAGACGGCGCCGAGGGCGTAGACCGACACGGCGGTCGTCGGCCGGATCCGCCCGCTGAGGGCCGCGATCCGGCGCGAGGCGAAGCCGAGGCCCACGATCTGGGCCACGCCGAGCCCGATGATCAGCCAGCCGGCGCCGAGGACCAGCTGGTCGCGGTGGCTGTAGAAGAGCCGTCCGGCGTACGAGCCCGCGGCGCCGAGCGGCACGAGGGTGGTGGCCAGGCCGGCGTAGAAGATGCCGGTACGGGCCAGTAGCCGCGAGGCCGAGTCGATGGAGTAGGCGAAGAAGGCGGGCAGCAACAGGGCGCTGCAAGGGCTGACCAGGGCCAGCAGCCCGCCGAGGAAGGCGGCGAAGTAGCCGATGTCCGCCGTCACTTGTCAGCGCCCTCGGAGCCACCGGAGCCCTTGGAGCCCTTGGAGCCGCTCTCTCCCTTGGCGTCCTTGGTGTTGGCTGCCTTGTCGGCCGCCGCCTGGATGGCCTGCTCGAAGACCTCCACCGGCTGCGCTCCGGCCAGCGGGCGGCCGTTGATCAGGAAGGACGGGGTGGAGCTCGCGCCGATCCCGTATCCCTCCTCCTGGTCCTTGCTCACCGCGGCGGAAGCAGCCGCGCCGTCCGCGTCGCGTACGAACCGGCCGATGTCCCGCACCCCCGCCTCCTTGGCGAGCGCCTTCAGCCGGTCCTTGCCGAAGCCCTTCTCCTTGGCCCCTTCGGTGTAGGCGGCTGCGTGGAACTGCCAGAAGCGGCCCTGCTGCCCGGCGGCCCAGGCGGCGCGCGCGACGGCCTCGGATTCGGCACCGAAGATCGGGAAGTTGCGCCACTCGATGCGCAGGGTGCCGTTGTCGACGTACTTCTTCACCAGGGCGGGTTCGGTGTCCCGGGCGAACTTGCCGCAGTAGCCGCACTTGAAGTCGGCGTACTCGATGAGGACCACGGGCGCGTCGACCGGGCCCTGCGCGAGTTTGTCGGCAGGGTCGCGGCGGGCCAGCCTCGCCAGTTCCGGGAAGACACCGGCGCCCGGGTCGGCGGTGACTTCGGCGACCGAAGTCGAGGAGGAGCGGTCGGCGGGGGCGGTGGCGCGGTAGGAGACGAAGCCGAGCAGCGCGGCGGCGAGGACGACACCGGTGCCGTAGAGCAGCGGCTTCCTGGACGAGGAGGTTGTGGGCGTGGGCATGGCGAAACTCCGTGCTCGTGGTGCGGGAGGGGGAAGGGGACGACCGGATGGCGGGCATCCCTCTAAACCCGCAGTACCGAGAGTTCCACCGGGGATGGCGCGGCAGGCTCCGGCCCAAGCGGCCTGACGCGTACGCGTGGCTCCGCGGGCCCCTGCCCGGGAGCGGCGCTCGGACCCCATTCGGCGAGACCGGGCGCCTGGTCGTGCGCGGCGCGGGCCCGTACGGGTACGCCGGGCTCGATGCCGTCGTGCGTCGTGCCCTTGCCGCAGCCGGGCAACCCCTGACCGCCGACGGCCGGGGCGGCCACTGCGGTGCCGGAATCCCCGTACGCCGTCGCCGCCGTCACCGCCGTGGCGGGCCCGCAGAACAGCCCCAGCACGACCGCGAGCACCGCCACCAGGCAGCACCACTGCGTACGGGACACGGACGAGAGCCTTTCCACTGCGGTATGAAGATCAGTTGCCCGAAATGGTACGTGCTGTGATCAGGAGCTCCCCCGCAGTCAGCGCGGCCGTGACGCAGACCGCGCAAAATAGGTTCGCCGTTCCTCGGGCCCGGGTGCGATCCTGGGACCCGTATGTCTACTTCCTTTGCCGATCTCCAGTCCCAGCTCGGACACGTCTCGCTCCGCGACGCGCACCGGCTCGGCCGCCGCCTCGAAGGGGCGCGCCGGATCCGTAAGCCCGAGGCCCGGCAGGCCGTGCTGGACGAGATCGCCACCCAGGCCGGGAAGGCAGCCGAGCGGCTCGCGGGGCGCGCCGAACGGATGCCCGCACTCTCGTACCCGGAAGAACTTCCGGTCAGCCAGAAGAAGGACGAGATCCTGGAAGCGATACGCGACCACCAGGTCGTGATCGTCGCCGGGGAGACCGGCTCCGGCAAGACCACGCAGATCCCGAAGATCTGCATGGAGCTGGGGCGCGGCGTCCGGGGCATGATCGGGCACACCCAGCCGCGCCGGATCGCAGCCCGTACGGTCGCCGAGCGCGTCGCCGACGAGCTGAAGACCCCGCTCGGCGAGGCGGTCGGCTGGAAGGTCCGCTTCACCGACCAGGTGAACCCGGACGCGACGTATCTGAAGCTGATGACGGACGGCATCCTGCTGGCCGAGATCCAGACGGACCGCGAGCTGCTCGCATACGACACGATCATCATCGACGAGGCCCACGAGCGGTCGCTGAACATCGACTTCCTGCTGGGCTATCTGGCCCGGCTGCTGCCCAAGCGCCCCGACCTGAAGGTCGTCATCACCTCGGCGACCATCGACCCGGAGCGCTTCGCCCGGCACTTCGGTGATGCGCCGATCGTCGAGGTCAGCGGGCGTACGTACCCGGTCGAGGTGCGCTACCGGCCCCTGCTGGAGGAGGACACGGACGACTCCGACCGCGACCAGATCACTGCGATCTGCGACGCCGTCGACGAGCTCCAGACGGAGGGCCCCGGCGATGTCCTGGTCTTCCTCTCCGGCGAGCGCGAGATCCGCGACACCGCGGACGCCCTGAACAAGAAGAACCTCCGCCACACCGAGGTGCTTCCTCTCTACGCGCGCCTGTCGCACGCCGAGCAGCACCGGGTGTTCCAGCGCCACACCGGCCGCAGGATCGTGCTGGCGACGAACGTCGCCGAGACCTCGCTGACCGTCCCCGGCATCAAGTACGTGATCGACCCGGGCAACGCCCGCATCTCCCGCTACAGCCACCGCACCAAGGTCCAGCGGCTGCCGATCGAGCGGGTCTCGCAGGCCAGCGCCAACCAGCGCAAGGGCCGCTGCGGCCGTACCTCGGACGGCATCTGCATCCGGCTGTACTCCGAGGACGACTTCCTGACCCGCCCGGAGTTCACGGACGCGGAGATCCTCCGTACGAACCTGGCGTCCGTCATCCTCCAGATGACCGCGGCCGGCCTCGGCGACATCGAGAAGTTCCCCTTCATCGACCCGCCGGACCACCGCAACATCCGCGACGGGGTGCAGCTGCTCCAGGAGCTCGGCGCACTCGACCCGGACGAGAAGGATCCGAAGAAACGGCTGACGCAGCTGGGGCGGAAGCTCTCGCAGCTGCCCGTCGACCCGCGCCTCGCCCGCATGGTCATCGAGGCCGACCGCAACGGCTGCACGCGCGAGGTCATGGTGATCGCCGCCGCGCTCTCCATCCAGGACCCGCGCGAGCGGCCCTCGGACAAGCAGACGCAGGCCGATCAGCAGCACGCCCGCTTCAAGGACGAGACGTCGGACTTCCTGGCGTTCCTGAATCTGTGGCGGTACATCCGCGAGCAGCAGAAGGAGCGCGGCTCGTCCAGCTTCCGCCGGATGTGCAAGCAGGAGTATCTGAACTTCCTGCGCATCCGCGAATGGCAGGACATCTATGCGCAGCTGCGTACGGTCGCCAAGCAGATGGGGATCCATCCCAACGAGGAGGATGCGCCCGAGCAGGCGGTGCACACCTCGCTGCTGGCCGGGCTGCTGTCGCACATCGGGCTGAAGGACACCGAGAAGAACGAGTACCTGGGTGCGCGCAACGCCAAATTCGCGATCTTCCCCGGGTCGGCGCTCTTCAAGAAGCAGCCGCGGTTCGTGATGTCGGCCGAGCTGGTCGAGACGTCCCGGCTGTGGGCGCGGGTCAACGCCCGGGTCGAGCCGGAGTGGATCGAACCGCTGGCCCAGCATCTGCTGAAGCGCACCTACAGCGAGCCGCACTGGGAGAAGGACCAGGCGGCGGTGATGGCGTACGAGCGAGTCACGCTGTACGGCGTACCGATCGTCGCCCAGCGCAAGATCAATTTCGGCCGTATCGACGCCGAGACGTCCCGCGATCTCTTCATCCGGAACGCACTGGTCGAGGGCGACTGGCGGACGCACCACCAGTTCTTCCACGACAACCGCAAACTTCTCGGCGAGGTCGAGGAGCTCGAGCACCGCGCGCGGCGCCGCGACATCCTCGTGGACGACGAGACGCTCTTCGACTTCTACGACCAGCGGATCCCGGAGCACGTCGTCTCCGGTGCGCACTTCGACTCCTGGTGGAAGCACAAGCGCCGCGACGAGCCGGACGCGCTCGACTTCGAGCGCTCGATGCTCATCAACGAGAAGGCCGGGGCCGTCACCAAGGACGACTACCCGGACTCCTGGCGGCAGGGGAAGCTCAAGTTCAAGGTGACGTACCAGTTCGAGCCCGGCGCGGACGCGGACGGTGTGACCGTCCACATCCCGCTCCAGGTGCTCAACCAGGTCACCGCCGAGGGCTTCGACTGGCAGATCCCCGGCCTGCGCGAGGACGTGGTCACCGAGCTGATCCGCTCCCTGCCCAAGCCGATCCGCCGGCACTACGTCCCCGCGCCGAACTACGCGGGCCGGTTCCTGGAGCGGGCGGTGCCGCTGCAGGAGCTGCTGCCGGTCACCCTCGCACGTGAGCTGCAGCAGATGGTCGGGGTCCAGGTCTCCGCCGACGACTTCGATCTCTCCCGGATCCCGGACCACCTCAAGATCACGTTCCGGATCGTCGACGAGCGGCGCCGCAGGGTGGCCGAGGACAAGGACCTGGAGGCGCTGAAGCTCCAGCTGCGCCCCAAGGCCCGTCAGGCCCTCTCCAAGGCCGCTGCGGCCACCGCGGGGCCCTCGGGCGAGTCCATCGAGCGTTCGGGGCTCACGGACTGGACGATCGGCACGCTGAACCGGGTCTTCGAGACCCGGCGGGCCGGCCAGCCGGTCAAGGCCTACCCGGCGCTGGTGGAGCAGGAGGGAGCCGCGGCGGGCACCGTGGCCGTACGGCTCTTCGACACCGAGGCCGAGCAGCAGCAGGCGATGTGGCGTGGCACCCGGAAGCTGATCCTGCTGAACATCCCGGTGAACCCGGCGAAGTTCGTCTCGGACAAGCTGACGAACCAGCAGAAGCTCGCCCTGTCCCGCAATCCGCACGGCTCCGTCCAGGCGCTGTTCGAGGACTGCGCGACCGCTGCCGCGGACCGGCTGATCGGCGCCCACGGCGGGCCTGCCTGGGACGAGGAGTCGTTCCGGAAGCTGTACGACAAGGTCCGCGCCGATCTCGTCGCGCTGACCGAGCACACGGTCGCCCAGGTGCAGCAGGTGCTGGCTGCCTGGCAATCCTGCGAGCGCCGCCTGAAGGCCACCAACAGCCTGGTCCTGGTCAACAACGTCGCCGATGTACGCAACCAGCTCGCCGCCCTCGTACCGCCGGGCTTCGTCACGAGGACCGGGCTGCGCAGGCTCCCCGACCTGATGCGCTACCTGGTCGCCGCGGACCGCCGGCTCCAGCAGATGCCGACGGCCGTCCAGCGCGACACCACGCGCATGGAGAAGGTCCACGAGATGCAGGACGAGTACGCCTGGCTGCTCGAACAGATGCCGCAGGGCAGGCCCGTTCCGCAGGAGGTCCTGGACATCCGCTGGATGATCGAGGAGCTCCGGGTGAGCTATTTCGCGCACGCCCTGGGCACCGCGTACCCCGTCTCGGACAAGCGGATCGTGAAGGCGATCGACGCCGCGGCTCCGTGATCGGGCACCCCTCGGGGGCGTAACTCCCCCACTCCCTGTCGTGCGGCAGCCCGTAAGGGAGCCACCACCAGGAGTGAAGTCGACTGGAGCCGCCAATCTCCTGTACAGTCTGGTTTCGCAGGCAGCCGCAAGGAAGCCGCGAAAACCTGGTCCTGTGGAGCAGTTTGGAGTGCTCGCCACCCTGTCAAGGTGGAGGCCGCGGGTTCAAATCCCGTCAGGACCGCAGTAACGAAAGCCCGGATCCTTATGGATCCGGGCTTTCGCGTGCCTTGACTCCGGCAACTGCCGACGGGTACTCAGACAGCAGGGGCCGCCCCTGTTCCTCGGCGCGGGGCGGCGCGGTCCACCGGGAGGTGGCGCGGATGGCGGCGTCCACGGCGAGGCACGAGACCCGCGCGCTGCTGCGCGCCCATCTGGCGGCCGCTTCCGGCTACCGGCATCTCACCCGGCACTGCCCGATCTGCCACCTGCTCCTGAGGCTCGCCATGGAGCCCGTGGCAGCCTCCCCGCCCGCCCCGCCCCCGGAACCGCCCGCGTCATCCGGCAGAGCTCCAGCGGCCGTTCAGGAGGCCGCGGCGCTCGACGCCCCCAGGGCCGCCCCCGAAGAACAGAACCGCGCCGACCGGACCGAGGACGAAAGCCCTGCCGCCACGTGACCAATGGCGAGGACGCCCGCCTCCCGGCAGTGACAGGCTCGACCTTGGCAAGACTCAAACCGTGTGACGGGTGTCACTTAATGAGTTTTGAGAAAGGGTGACTTTACACCCTTCCTACAACTGGCGAATTTAATATGTGCAATTGCACTCCCCGGAAGACACTTCCACAGGGAGGCCCAGGGGCGACCCGCGCGTCCGAGTCGGATGCGCCCGCACGGCACTCCACGCGAAGCCGGAGCCCCGGCCCACCGACCGCCCCGCGGGCACAAAAAAGATCGCGCTGGACCCGGCGGAGTCCAGCGCGATCGAACGACATACCCCGTATTGCACAGGTATGGCGCCCGTTGGGGCGGGCGCCCGTCGTGTGGAGCTATGGGTGGGCGGACGCGGGTTGGGGGACCCGGGCAGCCCGGTTGTGACGCGGCGACAGGGGTGTGTCAGGCCTCGCTGCGCTGCTGCGGAATACCCGCAAGCAGTGCGCGGACCTCTGCCTCGCGGTACCGGCGGTGTCCACCGAGCGTGCGGATGGACGTGAGCTTGCCTGCCTTGGCCCAACGGGTGACCGTCTTCGGGTCCACGCGGAACATCGTGGCAACCTCAGCCGGGGTCAGCAGCGGCTCGGCATCAGGGGTGCGAGCGGTCATGAGCGGCCTCCTCGGGAGAACCGAACCATCTCGGTTCTTTCCTCTAAATTCTGCACCTTGACCCGCGTTGCCCGAAATGGCGGACGCGGGCCGAGTCGGTTATAGGACGAACGGCTTGTCCTCGGCACTACAACTACACCATCCGTCCAGCCGCGTCGGCCAAACCGATGGAATTGCCCTCCCAGGTGTTCATCAGCGACGGAAGCCGATGGACCATGCCATAGCGGACAGTCACCTCACCGTGACGATCAGTCACAGAGCGATCAGGAGCCATCAGACCCCCCATAGCGTGCAATGCAGAGCAATCCGCCCTTACTCGGACGGATGGAGACCTCCCCGGACTCCTTGTCCTATTTTGGCACGAGGAGTGGGGAAGGGCGCAAGGGCCCAGTTAGTGCTATCCGTCACCCTTGAGGCAAAGGCCCGGTTCGGGACGTAGGTCCTAGCACCTCAGGAGTACGCTCCCGCCACTTTGACCTCACCACTCCCATGGGTCACACGGACGAGCCGCACGGGAGACCGGTTCCCGACCCCGCACCGCCGGACTCAGCTGGCGAATTGACGATCCCTCACGACCCGCCAGCGCTCCGCCAGCCGCCCGTACGCCGCACTCGCCCCTTCGGTGTCACCGGCCCGCAGCGCCGCGATGCCCTCGGCGACATCCGCGGCCGACCGGTCCCCGGCGAGCTGCTCGGCCGACAGCGCGTGCACCAGTCCGCCGTAGTCGAGCTCGACCAGCGCGCGCGGATGGAACTCCTCCAGCCACCGGCCGACGTCCACCAGGCCCTCGGTCAGCGGCCCCTCGTCGACGGTCTCCCTCAGCGTCCTCAGCGACCTGGCCAGCCGGCGGCGCGCCTGCACCATCGGGGTCCGGTAGCGCAGCACCGGCGCTCCCCCGCCGTCGGCCGCCTCCGTGTGCTCCCGCTCCTCGTCCGAGAAGAGGACGAACCAGCGCACCGGTACCTGCCACACCGCGGTCCGGATCCACGGCCGGGCGTCCGGATTGCGCTCCGCCCACTGCTCGTGGTCCGCGAGCGCCTGCCCGCGCACCACCGGCGGCAGCACCGCGTCGAGCACCGGGGCCGGGAACATCTCCGCCAGCTCCTCCAGCGCCAGCCAGCCGCGCAGCCGGGTCCGCCACGGGCAGACGCACACCACGCCGTCCACCTCGGCGACGAACGCGTCCCTGCTCTCGTGCACCGGCACCCCGACCGGCGGGGTGGCCGCCAAGTCGGCCAGCGAACGCCGGAGTTCGTCCTGCGCCGTGGGGATGTGGTCGCGCCCCGCATAGCGGGCCCAGTGGGCCCGCTCCGGCTCCGGAAAGGCGGCCAGCGGTTCGTACACCCGGAGGTAGGACGCGTAAGGGACGAGCACCGAAGACACCACCGACATGCCTCAGATCGTGTCACGCCGGTACTCCGCCGGGGGGTGATCCTTGGCACTGGAACAGATCTACGCCCGCGTAGGACTTACGCTCATGCCCAGTCGGACCGTCCGTGCCGGTCGGTCCGGGGCCCTCCCCACCTTCAGGAGGGTCTTCCGCCGCTTCGTACTTGGGAGTCACCACCGTGACCGATGTGACCGACGGCGTCCTGCACACCCTGTTCCACTCGGATCAGGGGGGACACGAGCAAGTCGTGCTCTGCCAGGACCGTGCCAGCGGCCTCAAGGCCGTCATCGCCATCCACTCCACCGCCCTGGGCCCGGCCCTCGGCGGCACCCGCTTCTATCCGTACGCCTCCGAGGAGGCGGCCGTCGCGGATGCGCTGAACCTGGCGCGCGGCATGTCGTACAAGAACGCCATGGCCGGTCTCGACCACGGCGGCGGCAAGGCCGTCATCATCGGCGACCCCGAGAAGATCAAGACCGAGGAACTGCTGCTGGCCTACGGCCGGGCCGTGGCCTCGCTCGGCGGGCGCTACGTGACCGCCTGCGACGTCGGCACATTCGTCTCCGACATGGACGTCGTCGCCCGCGAGTGCCGGTGGACCACCGGCCGCTCCCCGGAGAACGGCGGCGCCGGCGACTCCTCCGTCCTCACCGCGTTCGGTGTCTTCCAGGGCATGCGGGCCTCGGCCCAGCACCTCTGGGGCGACCCGACGCTGCGTGGCCGAAAAGTGGCGGTCGCGGGCGTCGGCAAGGTCGGCCATCACCTCGTCGAACATCTGCTGTCGGACGGCGCCGAGGTCGTGGTCACGGACGTCCGGGAGGAATCGGTACGCCGGATCACCGATCTCCACCCCGAGGTGGCCGTCGCCGCGGACACCGCCGCGCTGATCCGTACCGAAGGCCTCGACATCTACGCCCCGTGCGCGCTCGGCGGTGCGCTGAACGACGAGACCGTCCCAGTGCTCACGGCCAAGGTGGTGTGCGGCGCGGCCAACAACCAGCTGGCACACCCGGGCGTCGAGAAGGACCTCGCGGACCGTTCGATCCTGTACGCCCCCGACTACGTGGTGAACGCGGGCGGCGTCATCCAGGTCGCCGACGAGCTGCACGGCTTCGACTTCGACCGGTGCAAGGCGAAGGCGTCGAAGATCTTCGACACCACGCTGGCAATATTCGCACGTGCGAAGGAAGACGGCATTCCGCCGGCCGCTGCGGCCGACCGGATCGCCGAGCAGCGGATGGCCGAGGCGCGGCGCGCCTGACCGCTCGCCACCGACGGTCGCGGAGCCCTCACCGGGCGTCGCGGCCGTTTCTCGGACCGCTGACCCCCGACCGGCGAGACAAGACTCACGCCGGTCGGCGGGTCGCACGCCAAGAAGAGGTTAAAATCGCAGTTGACCAGCGAGGACGGGGCTTCTCGTTGGTCCTGTTCCGGGGCGTGTGATGCGGGCGGCGTACCGTATGGCCACGGAAGCAGGTACCGTTAAAGCCCTACGGGCACGGTCTCTCTGCCGAGAGTCCGTCCTGAAACATGAACGCGTGTCAAGACTCTGGGGCCGTCGAGCCCCGTCACCGAGGGGGTCGAGCCATGGGGCGCGGCCGGGCAAAGGCCAAGCAGACAAAGGTCGCCCGCCAGCTGAAGTACAGCAGCGGCGGGACTGACCTGTCGCGTCTGGCCAATGAGCTGGGCGCATCGCCTTCGAGTCAGCCACCGAACGCAGAGCCGTTCGAGGACGACGACAAGGAAGATGACCCGTACGCACAGTACGCGGATCTGTACAACGATGACGACGATGAGGACGAGGACGACCAGTCCGGTCCGTCGTCACAGCGCCGCGGCGCTTGACCTCGCGCTGACACATGAACCCGGTCCGGGCCTGCCCGGACCGGGTTCTGTGTTGCGCTTTTCGGGGCCGATCGGCAGCTTGAACCTGCCCGGCGGCCAAGAGCAGGACGGTCTCCGGACGGTACCGGTGCGCCCTGCCCCCGCCGCGTGTCCCAGTGCCCCTCCCGGCAGGCTCTGCCTCGTCGCACAGCCCGGCACGCCTGCTCGCCGCGTCGGCCAAAAGCCCTGGTGGTTCCTTCCCCAAGCTCTCAGCTTCGTTCGAGCAGGGGAGACCCCACGCCAGGACGTCCGGCTGCCCTGCGATCGCACGCACCGGACGCCACTCCTCATGGGGCGTACGCGCCCTAGCGCGCGTACGCCCCAACCAGCTCGGCACCCGAGCCGTGCGTACCGCGGTCCGTGATCTCGCCGGCCACCCAGGAGTCGACCCCGCGGTCGGCCAGCGTCGTCAGAGCGGCATCCACGGACTCCGCCGGGACGATCGCGATCATGCCGACGCCCATGTTGAGCGTCTTCTCCAGCTCCAGCTGCTCGACCTGACCGGCCTTGCCGACCAGGTCGAAGACCGCGCCGGGCGTCCACGTGGAGCGGTCGACGGTGGCGTGCAGGTCGTCCGGGATGACCCGGGCCAGGTTGTTGGCGAGACCGCCGCCGGTGACGTGGCTGAAGCCGTGCACCTCGGTCGTACGGGTCAGCGCCAGGCAGTCCAGCGAGTAGATCCTGGTGGGCTCCAGGAGCTCCTCGCCGAGTGTGCGGCCGAACTCCTCGACGTCGCGGTCCAGCGCCCAGCCGGCCCGGTCGAAGAAGACGTGGCGGACGAGCGAGTACCCGTTGGAGTGAAGTCCGGACGACTCCATCGCGATGACCGCGTCACCCTTACGGATACGGTCCGGGCCGAGCAGCAGGTCGGCCTCGACCACGCCCGTACCGGCGCCCGCGACATCGAAGTCGTCGGGGCCGAGGAGGCCCGGGTGTTCGGCGGTCTCGCCGCCGATCAGGGCGCAGCCGGCCAGCACGCAGCCTTCGGCGATGCCCTTCACGATGGACGCGACACGCTCGGGGTGCACTTTGCCGACGCAGATGTAGTCGGTCATGAAGAGCGGCTCGGCGCCGCAGACGACCAGGTCGTCGACGACCATGCCGACGAGGTCGTGGCCGATGGTGTCGTACACGCCCATCTTGCGGGCGAGGTCGACCTTCGTGCCGACGCCGTCGGTGGCGGAGGCGAGCAGCGGACGCTCGTAGCGCTTGAGGGCCGAGGCGTCGAAGAGGCCGGCGAATCCGCCCAGGCCGCCAAGGCCCGCGACCTCTGCGCGCTGCGTCTTCTTCACCCACTCCTTCATCAGCTCGACGGCACGGTCGCCGGCCTCGATGTCGACGCCCGCTGCCGCGTAGGAAGCACCTGTTGTCTCAGACATTGCCTGGGATCTTTCGTGTGGAAATACGGGGCTGGTGGCAGGGCTGGTGTGCGTGGCCGGTCACGGACGACGCAGTGCGTCGGCCGCGGCGGTCGCCGCAGGGCCTGCCGCCAGCTCGGTCTCCAGCAGCTGCTTGCCGAGCAGTTCCGGGTCCGGGAGCTCCATCGGGTACTCACCGTCGAAGCAGGCGCGGCACAGGTTCGGCTTGGCGATCGTGGTCGCCTCGACCATCGCGTCGAGCGAGATGTACGCGAGCGAGTCGGCCCCCATGGACGTGGAGATCTCGTCGACCGTCATGCCGTTGGCGATCAGCTCCGCACGGGTCGCGAAGTCGATGCCGAAGAAGCAGGGCCACTTCACCGGCGGGGACGAGATCCGGATGTGGATCTCGGCGGCACCGGCCTCGCGAAGCATCCGGACCAGTGCGCGCTGGGTGTTGCCGCGGACGATCGAGTCGTCGACGACCACCAGGCGCTTGCCCTTGATGACTTCCTTGAGCGGGTTCAGCTTGAGGCGGATGCCCAGCTGGCGAATGGTCTGGGAGGGCTGGATGAAGGTCCGGCCGACGTACGCGTTCTTGACCAGACCGGCGCCGAACGGGATGCCGCTTGCTTCCGCGTAGCCGATGGCGGCGGGGGTGCCGGACTCCGGAGTCGCTATGACCAGATCGGCCTCGACGGGGGCCTCGGCGGCCAGCTTGCGCCCCATCTCCACACGGGAGAGATAGACGTTGCGCCCGGCGATGTCGGTGTCGGGGCGGGCCAGATAGACGTACTCGAAGACACAGCCCTTGGGCTTCGCTTCCGCGAAGCGCGAGGTGCGCAGGCCGTTCTCGTCGATGGCGACGAGCTCGCCCGGCTCGATCTCGCGGACGAAGCTGGCACCACAGATGTCGAGGGCGGCGGACTCGGAGGCCACCACCCAGCCACGCTCCAGCCGGCCGAGGACCAGCGGGCGGATGCCCTGCGGGTCACGGGCCGCGTAGAGGGTGTGCTCATCCATGAAGACGAGCGAGAAGGCGCCCTTCACCTCGGGAAGCACCGCGGCGGCAGCCTCCTCGATGGTGAGCGGCTTGCCGTCGTCGTCGGTCTGGCCGGCGAGCAGAGCGGTCACCAGATCGGTGTCGTTCGTCGCGGCGACCTGGGTGGCGCGGCCGTCCTTGCGGGGAAGGTCGGCGACCATCTCGGCGAGCTGGGCCGTATTGACCAGATTGCCGTTGTGACCCAGGGCGAGCGAGCCGTGCGCGGTCGCACGGAACGTCGGCTGCGCGTTCTCCCACACCGAGGCACCGGTGGTGGAGTAGCGGGCATGACCGACCGCGATATGGCCCTGGAGAGATCCCAGAGACGTTTCGTCGAAGACCTGCGAGACCAGTCCCATGTCCTTGAAGACCAGGATCTGGGACCCGTTGCTCACTGCGATGCCCGCGGACTCCTGTCCACGGTGCTGCAGGGCATACAGTCCGAAATAGGTGAGCTTGGCGACCTCTTCGCCCGGAGCCCAGACACCGAAGACGCCGCAAGCGTCCTGGGGGCCCTTTTCTCCGGGGAGCAGGTCGTGGTTGAGTCGTCCATCACCACGAGGCACACCACCGAGTGTAGGCGAGGTCGACCACTGGTCCGAATTGGGGACACCCCGTCGGAGCACCGGGGAAGAGGCCCGAAGCGCCGTTCCGGGGGCCACGTGCGCGGTCACGGGCAGTGACGGAATTCGGCTGTCGGCGGGGGGCGGAGGCGGGGCAGGATCCGCTACAGGGCGGCTGACGCCCGGCCTACCGGCCGTTTACCGGCTGGTTCAAGCCAGGGGGTGCCCCCGGGGGTGCCGGGCCCGGTGGTGGCGCTCGGTGAGTCCGCCGACGGGACGCCGGGGGCGCCGGCCGAACGCTCGTTTCGTGGCGAGCCTCACACCGGGTGCGGGCCGCCGAGGCCCGCTATGCGGCTTCTCCGCACCGGCGGCGTCACCGTCGGGTCCGCTCCGCTGTGCGCGGGCCGCCGGTGCGCCGCGCGCGAGTTCCCCGGTGCGCCTCGCCCCGGCGTCCGGTGTGCGAGACCGGCACTGACAGGCGCATGCCCCCTTAGGGCCTGTTCTGAGTTCCCCGCCTGCGCCCCGACGCCCGGCACGCACGCTCGCCGCACCGACCACCGCACCGACCACCGCACCGACCACCGCTGCGCCCGCGCTTCGCGCGGACGACGGGGAACTCAGAACAGGCCCTAGGAGCCTCCTGACCCACGCAGCCCCTCGGTGACCGCTCGGTCACGGGAGCGGGTGCCGTGGCGCGGCGACCGGAAGTACCACCGGGGCAAGAACGGCGCCGACCAGCTCTTCCAGCTCGCCCCGGACCCGCGGGAACAGGCGAACCGGGCGGGAGCCGAGCCGGAGCTGCCGGCCGAACCGCGGGCGTGCCGGGAGAAGACGTACGCCGAGGGCCAGGACGCCGTCGCTGACAGGCATGCGGTGTCTGAGCATGGCCATGTGACGGTACGAAGGGCCGATCCGGTGCCTCTCAGCGGAGCAGCGGCAGCAGGTCACCGAGATCGGCCCGCTCGCCGCCGGCACTGACCGCTGCCGCATCGAGCGCCGCCCGCCACTGCGTACGCCCGGTCGCGAGCCGGATCCAGGTCAGCGGATCGGTCTCGACGACGTTGGGCGGCGTACCGCGCGTGTGCTTCGGGCCCGGGACGCACTGGACGACGGCGAACGGCGGAACGCGTACCTCCACCGAGCCGCCGGGCGCCTTCTCCGCGAGGGCGTCGGCGAGCAGCCGGGTGCAGGCGGCGAGTGCCTGCCGGTCGTACGGGATGTCGAGCCCGGTCGCCGCGCTCAGGTCGTCCGTGTGCACGACGAGTTCGACGGTGCGGGTGACGAGGAAGTCACCCAGCCGCATCACACCGACCCGGGTCGGCAGCAGCCGGTCCTCACCCACGCCCGGCACCACCGCGTCGAACCGGTCGGCGACCTCCGCGTACAACGCGTCGAGGTCGGGACGGTCCACGGCGAGCGCCCTGGTGGCGTCGGCGATCCGGCCGGCCCGCCCCGCGGTCGAGAACGGCCACTCCAGCAGGGAGACCTCGGGCTTGTCCCCGGGCGGCTCGGGCAGCTCCAGGTTCCGGCAGACGTTCGAGACCGCCATGGTCAGATGGGCGGCCAGCTCCCGCACCGTCCACTCCCCGAGCCGGGTCGGCAGGGCGAGCTGATCGGGCGTCAGCGTGCTGACCGCTGACCGGACATGGGCGAACTGCGCCTGTACGGCGGTGCGGGTCCGGGCGAGGTCGTAGCGGCGGGCGCGCTTCTGGGACGGCGGCATGGGAGCGAGCCTACGGGGTGTCCCCACGACGAAGCCCCCGCCCGGCGGACCGGGCGGGGGCTCAGGCGTCACGCAATCGAACAGCGCGTCCGGCTCAGATCCTGTCGGGTGACCTTAGTCCGCCGGATCAGAGGTCACCCGGCAGGTTCTCAGGCGAGCAGACCGGGGATCGTCGCCTCGTGGGCCGTGCGGAGTTCGCTCAGCGGGATGCTGAACTCCCCCTGGACCTCGATCTCCTCGCCGTCCACGACACCGATCCGGGTGACGGGCAGACCCCGCGCCCCGCACATGTCGTTGAAGCGGAGCTCCTCGCTGCGCGGAATCGAGACGACCGCGCGGCCCGCAGACTCGGAGAAGAGGAACGTGAACGCGTCCAGACCGTCCGGCACCACCAGCCGGGCACCCTTCCCGCCGCGGAGGCAGGACTCGGTGACCGCCTGGATCAGGCCGCCGTCGGAGAGGTCGTGCGCCGCGTCGACCATGCCGTCGCGGGACGCCGAGATCAGGATCTCGCCGAGCAGCTTCTCGCGGCCCAGATCGACCTTGGGAGGCAGCCCGCCGAGGTGGTTGTGGACGACCTCGGACCAGGCCGAGCCGCCGAACTCCTCGCGCGTGTCGCCGAGCAGGTAGAGGAGCTGGCCCTCGTCCTTGAAGGCGACCGGGGTACGCCGCGTCACGTCGTCGATCACGCCGAGCACGGCCACGACCGGCGTCGGGTGGATCGCCGTCTCACCGGTCTGGTTGTACAGCGACACATTGCCGCCGGTGACCGGGGTGCCGAGCTCCAGACAGCCGTCCGCGAGACCGCGGGTGGCCTCGGCGAACTGCCACATGACGTCCGGGTCCTCGGGCGAACCGAAGTTCAGGCAGTCCGAGATGGCGAGCGGCTTGGCGCCGGAGGTGGCGACATTGCGGTACGCCTCCGCCAGCGCGAGCTGCGCCCCCGTGTACGGGTCGAGCTTCGCGTACCGGCCGTTGCCGTCGGTCGCCATGGCCACGCCCAGGTTCGACTCCTCGTCGATCCGGACCATGCCGGCGTCCTCGGGCATGGCGAGCACGGTGTTGCCCTGCACGAACCGGTCGTACTGGTCCGTGATCCACGCCTTCGAGGCCTGGTTCGGGGAGGCGACCAGCTTCAGCACCTGCTCGCGCAGCTCGGCGGCGTTCGCCGGGCGGGGCAGCTTGTTCGCGTCGTCGGCCTGCAGCGCGTCCTGCCAGGACGGGCGGGCGAACGGGCGGTGGTACGTCGGACCCTCGTGGGCGACGGACCGCGGCGGCACGTCGACGATCTGCTCGCCGTGCCAGAAGATCTCCAGCTGCGAGCCCTCGGTCACCTCACCGATGACGGTGGCGATGACGTCCCACTTCTCGCAGATCTCCAGGAAGCGGTCCACGTGCTGCGGCTCGACGATCGCGCACATGCGCTCCTGCGACTCGCTCATGAGGATTTCCTCGGGCGAGAGGGAGGAGTCGCGCAGCGGAACGGTGTCCAGCTCGACGCGCATACCGCCGGAACCGGCGGAGGCCAGCTCCGAGGTGGCGCAGGAAAGACCCGCGCCGCCGAGGTCCTGGATGCCCGCGACGAGCTTCTCGCCGAAGATCTCCAGGGTGCACTCGATGAGGAGCTTCTCCTGGAACGGGTCACCGACCTGGACGGCCGGGCGCTTCGCCGGACCGGTCGACTCGAAGGTCTCCGAGGCCAGGACCGAGACGCCGCCGATGCCGTCGCCGCCGGTGCGGGCGCCGTACAGGATCACCTTGTTGCCGGGGCCGGAGGCCTTGGCCAGGTGGATGTCCTCGTGCTTCATCACGCCGATGCAGCCGGCGTTGACGAGCGGGTTGCCCTGGTAGCAGGCGTCGAAGACGACCTCGCCGCCGATGTTGGGCAGCCCCAGGCAGTTGCCGTACCCGCCGATACCCGCGACGACACCCGGGAGGACCCGCTTGGTGTCGGGGTGGTCGGCCGCTCCGAACCGCAGCGGGTCGACGACCGCGACCGGACGGGCACCCATGGCGAGGATGTCGCGGACGATGCCGCCGACGCCGGTGGCCGCGCCCTGATAGGGCTCGATGTACGAGGGGTGGTTGTGCGACTCGACCTTGAAGGTGACCGCGTAACCCTGACCGACGTCGACCACACCGGCGTTCTCGCCGATGCCGACGAGCATCGCGTCGTTGGCGGGGACCTTCTCGCCGAACTGCTTGAGGTGGACCTTGCTGCTCTTGTACGAGCAGTGCTCGGACCACATCACGGAGTACATGGCGAGCTCGGCGCCGGTGGGACGGCGGCCCAGGATCTCGCGGATCCTGGCGTACTCGTCCTCCTTGAGGCCGAGCTCCTTCCAGGGCTGCTCGACGTCCGGGGTCTCGGCCGCGTGCTTGACCGTATCCAGGCTCATGCGTTGACCAGCTTCTTGATGATCGAGGTGAAGAAACCGAGACCGTCGGTGCGACCGGTTCCGATCAGCGGCTCGACGGCGTGCTCCGGGTGCGGCATCAGACCGACAACATTGCCCGCGGCGTTGGTGATGCCGGCGATGTCGCGGAGCGAGCCGTTGGGGTTCACGTCCAGGTAGCGGAAGGCGACACGGCCCTCCGCCTCCAGCTCGTCGAGGACACGCTCATCGGCGACGTAACGCCCGTCCATGTTCTTGAGCGGTACGGAGATCTCCTGGCCCGCGGAGTAGTCCGAGGTCCAGGCGGTCTCCGCGTTCTCGACGCGGAGCTTCTGGTCGCGGCAGATGAAGTGCAGGTGGTTGTTCTGCAGCATCGCGCCGGGCAGCAGGTGTGCCTCGGTCAGGATCTGGAAGCCGTTGCAGATGCCGAGGACCGGCATCCCCGCCCTGGCCTGCTCGATGACGGTCTCCATGACCGGCGAGAACCGGGAGATGGCCCCGGCCCGCAGATAGTCGCCGTAGGAGAAGCCGCCCGCCAGGATGACCGCGTCGACCTGGTGCAGGTCCTTGTCGCGGTGCCACAGCGATACGGGTTCGGCGCCCGCGACCCGTACGGCCCTCAGGCTGTCCTGGTCGTCGAGCGTGCCCGGAAAGGTGACGACTCCGATACGAGCAGTCACTTCGACTCCTCGGCCTTCTCCACCTTCACGGTGAAGTCCTCGATGACGGTGTTGGCGAGGAACGTCTCGGCCATCTCGTGAATGCGACCGAGGGCGGCATCATCGACCGGCCCCTCGACCTCCAGCTCGAAACGCTTTCCCTGACGTACGTCCGCGATTCCCTCGAAGCCGAGACGGGGCAGTGCACGCTGCACCGCCTGTCCCTGCGGGTCGAGGATCTCCGGCTTGAGCATGACGTCGACTACGACGCGTGCCACTGGCACTCCCGGTGGTGGTGTGGTGCGGCTGTTTCTCCGGGGGGCTCCCCAGACCCCCGCAGGTCCCCTCAGCCTACCTGCCCAGAAATTCTACGCGGGTAGATATCAAACGGGCTCGATCACATGGAGATATCGGCTGTGACAACAGGCGGGAAAAGTTCCGCAAAGAGAAATCCTCACGGCACTTACATAGAAGGCGGACACGCGGAGGCAATTGGCCGGGCTTCACAATGCGGTGCCTGTCGCTGTACAAATGATTACCGGGGAAAGCAGGATTACCCCTAAACAGTCGACACCGGTCGACCCGCATCCGCCTAGCAGCCGGAAGGCCGGTCATCAGCGCATGCCAGACGCGCCGATGCCGTAGGAAAGGACCGATATCCGTGGCTCAGCGCGTAGTGGTCACCCTCTCCGACGACATCGACGGGGGAGCAGCGGCGGAAACGGTCACCTTCGCCCTGGACGGGAAGTCGTACGAGATCGACCTGAATCCGTCGAATGCAAAGAAACTGCGCAAGGTCCTCGCGCCGTACATGGCGGCCGGCCGCAAGCAGACAAATGTCGGCAAGCGCGGCAAGACTCCCGCCTCGTACCGGCACACCTCACTGGAACCCGACCCGGCGGCCGTGCGCGCCTGGGCCCGCTCGCACCGAATGGAGGTGCCGGCCCGCGGCCGGATCCCCAAGAAGGTCTACGAGGCGTTCCGCGAGGCCAGTTGAACGACACCCGGCACAGCCCCCGCGGCGACACCCCGCGGCACCGACTTGCGCGACACCCCATCAGTTCGGCTAGAGTCTGGAGCACGCCGAGGGGCAAGGCCGAAAAGCCGGGCCTCACGCAGCGTGCGGGTGTAGTTCAGTAGCAGAACATCCCCCTTCCAGGGGGAAGGCGCAGTGTGCAATTCCTGTCACCCGCTCTGCATCGCTCTTAACAACCACTCCGGTGGATCGGGTAGAGTGGTGTTCGCACCGCCCAGTGAAAGCTGAGCGGCAGCAATGCGGACGTGGCTCAGTTGGTAGAGCATCACCTTGCCAAGGTGAGGGTCGCGAGTTCGAATCTCGTCGTCCGCTCTTGATCGAAGGCCCTGGTCGATACCGACCAGGGCCTTCGTCGTATTCCGGCACTCGTCTCCCTCGATCCCGCGTGACGTTTGTCATGGGCAGTGGTGACAGCTCGCACTGCTCGCCGCCGTGATCCGGCGGAAGTCTGAGGACATGACCAGCGATGAATGCGTGATCGAGGCGGACGGGGTGCGGCGCCGCTATGCAGGCGGCTTCGAGGCTGTGAGCGGGATCTCCTTCTCCGTGGCGCGCGGCGAGATCTTCGCGCTGCTCGGGACGAACGGCGCAGGCAAGACGTCCACCGTCGAATTGCTGGAGGGACTGGCCCGGCCCGACGGCGGGGTCGTACGGGTGCTCGGCCACGACCCGTACCGCGAGCGCGCCGCCGTCCGCCCCCGGATCGGGGTGATGCTCCAGGAGGGCGGCTTCCCGTCCGATCTCACGGTCTCCGAGACCCTGCGGATGTGGGCGGGATGCACCAGCGCACCGCGGCCCACGGGTGAGGCGCTGGGGCTCGTCGGTCTCACCGGCCGCGCGCGCGTCCGGGTCAAGCAGCTCTCCGGCGGCGAGAAGCGACGCCTCGACCTGGCGCTGGCGCTGCTCGGCAGGCCGGACGTGCTGTTCCTGGACGAGCCGACCACCGGACTCGATGCCGAGGGGCGGCGGGACACCTGGGAGCTGGTGCGCACGCTGCGGGACGGCGGCACGACGGTCCTTCTCACCACGCACTACCTGGAAGAGGCGGAATCACTCGCCGGCCGGCTGGCGATCATGCACCGGGGCCGGATCGTGGTCGCGGGGACCCCCGCCGAGGTGACCGCGTCCCGTCCGGCCCGGATCCGGTTCGAGCTGCCCGTGGGGGTCGGTGCGGGGCGGCTGCCGCTGGGGCTGCGGGCCGCGGCCGACGGGCGGCGGATCGAGATCCGCACCCGCCGGCTGCAGGACTCGCTGGGCGAACTGCTCGGCTGGGCACGGGAGTCCGACGTGGAACTCCTGCGGCTCGACGCCCGTTCGGCCTCGCTCGAAGAGGCGTTCCTCGATATTGCGCGGACGGCGCAGGAAGCGGCGGTGACAGCATGACCGGCACGACGGTCCAGGGACGGCTGAGCGCTCTCGGCCGGGCCGAGCTGACGCTGCTGCTGCGGAACAGGTCGGCGGTCTTCGTCGCGCTGCTCGTCCCGGTCGCGATGGTCGTGGTGATGAAGTCGTCGCTCGAATCGGTCGACCTCGCCGGGACCGGGGTGACCGTGGCCGGAGCGGCGCTGAGCGGCGGCGTCGGCATGGTGCTGATCCAGGTCGTCTACATGAACCTGGTCGCCGCCTATGTCGCGCGGCGCGAGGATCTGGTGCTGAAGCGGCTGCGTACCGGGGAGGTGCCCGACCGGGAGATCCTCACCGGGACCGCGATGCCGTCGGTGGCGCTGGCGCTCGCACAAACCGTACTGATGATCTCGGTCGGCGCGGCCGTGTTCGGGCTCGGCGGGCCGCGGCGGCCCGAGCTGCTCGCAGCCGGGCTGCTGGTGGGTGCGGTGATGCTGACCGCGCTGGCGGCAGCGACGTCCGCGGTGACCCGCACCGTACAGACCGCCCAGCTCACCACCCTGCCGCTGTTCCTCGTCTCGATGGTGGGCTCCGGGCTCTTCGTGCCCCTGGACGTGCTGCCGGACGGGATTGCAGAGGTGTGCGAACTGCTGCCGATGACCGGTGTGATGACCCTCGTACGGACGGGCTGGCTGGGCGGGGCCGAGGGATCCGACCTGCTCATGGCCGCTCTGACGGGGCTGGCCTGGACCGCGTTCGCCGTGTTTGCTGTGCACCGTCGGTTCCGCTGGGAGCCACGACGCTGAGGGGGGACATACCGTGGTGCTCGTACGGGGCTGGCGCCGCAGCTGGCAGAAGCGCAGCAAGCTGGAGCGGATCGATCTGTACTCGCGGCTGACCGTCTCGGTGATCCCCTGGCTCTTCACCCTGTCGTGGCAGCTGGCCCCCTTCAAGTCGGACATCCGCCATGCGCCGCTGCCGATCGCGCTGGGCGTGGCACTGCTGCTCGTGAGTCTTGTGCAGTGCCTGCTGAGCAACCGCAACGTGGAGCTGTCCTACGCGCACTACCTCGGCGCCGCTGTCTTCCCCCGGCGGCGGCAGCTGACGCCCCTGGTGCTGCTGCTGGTGAGCCTGGGGCTGTTGGCGACGCTGGCCGGGGTGGACGGGGTGGACGACGACGGACTGCTCCTCATGACCATGAACGCTCCGGTGGCGTTCGCGATAACGCAGGCCCTGCTGACCCCGGTCCGCACCTTCCTGATCCAGTCGTTCGTCGTCACCGCGCTGAGCGTCGGCGTTCTCGCCGCGGTCGGAGTGCGGGGCGGGACACTGGCCGGGGTGGGGCCGACGACACTCTTCGGCAGCCTGCTCACACTGATCTCCGTACGGCCCAGCGCCTGGAGCCTGGGCGTGATGTGGCAGGCCGAGGAGGCCCGGGATCTTCAGGCCCGGCTCGCGGTCGCCGAGGAACGGCTGCGGTTCGGGCGGGACTTGCACGACGTACTGGGCCGCAATCTCGCCGTGATCGCGCTGAAGAGCGAACTGGCCGTGGAGCTGGCGGAGCGCGGCAAGCCGGAGGCGGTGGACCAGATGGTCGAGGTGCAGCGGATAGCCCGCACCTCCCAGCAGGAGGTGCGGGATGTCGTACGGGGATACCGGGAGGCCGATCTGAGTGCGGAACTGGCCGGTGCCCGGGGGGTGTTGAGTGCGGCCGGGATCGGGTGCGAGGCGACGGGGGACACCGGCGACCAGCTGCCCACGCCCGTGCAGTCGGCGCTCGGCTGGGTCGTACGGGAGGCGGCGACCAATGTGCTGCGGCACGGCGACCCGCGCCACTGCACGATCCGGCTCAGATCCTCGGCGGACGAGGTCGTGCTGCTGGTGGAGAACGACGGGGCGGCGGTGGCTGCCCCGGGACCGGACGGGAGTTCCGTGGCGGGCGACGGCTCCGGATCGGGCGGCTCCGGGCTGGCCGGGCTGCGGGAGCGGCTTCGCGGGGTCGACGGTTCGCTGGACGCGGGCCCGGCGCGGAACGGCTTGTTCCGGCTCACGGCGACGATCCCGCTCGGGCCGGCGGCATCCTCGGCCCGCCACCAGGAGAAGCCACCTGCCGCCCGGGAGGCACCCGTCCTTCAGGAGGAACGACCATGACGACCGTACGGGTGCTGCTCGCCGACGACGAGCATCTGATCCGGGGCGCGCTGGCCGCGCTGCTCGCGCTGGAGGACGACCTCGTCGTGGTCGCGGAGGCGGCGACCGGTCCGGAGGCGCTCGCCATGGCGCGCGTCCATCGCCCCGATGTCGCGGTCCTCGATCTGGAGATGCCCGGTGCGGACGGTGTGAGTGTGGCCACATCGCTACGGGCTGAACTGCCCGGCTGCCGGACCATGATCGTGACGAGTCATGGCCGGCCCGGACATCTGAAACGGGCGCTCACGGCGGGCGTGCGGGCGTTCGTCCCGAAGACGGTCAGCGCCCGGCAGCTGGCCGGCATCATTCGTACCATCCACGCCGGAAACCGTTATGTGGACCCGGAGTTGGCGGCCGACGCGATCTCCGCAGGGGACTCGCCGCTGACGGTGCGCGAGGCCGAGGTGCTGGAACTGGCGGCGGACGGGGCACCGGTCGCGGAGATCGCGGAGCGGGCGTCGCTGTCGCAGGGAACCGTACGGAATTACCTCTCCGCGGCCGCTTCGAAGCTCGGCGCGGAGAACCGTCATACGGCGGTGCGTCTCGCGCGGGAGCGCGGATGGGTATAGTAGGCATCGCGCTTCGGCGCATGCGAACGTAGCTCAGCTGGTAGAGCGCAACCTTGCCAAGGTTGAGGTCGCGAGTTCGAACCTCGTCGTTCGCTCCACGCAAGAAGGCCCCGGTCCTGTGACCGGGGCCTTCTTCATGTCCTACTGCCAGGTGTGGCCGGTGAGGAGTTCGTACGCCTCCAGGTACTTCGCCCGGGTCGCGTCGACGATCTCCTGCGGCAGCGCCGGGGGCGGCTGCTCGCTCTTCCGGTCCCAGCCGGAGGCCGGTGAGGTCAGCCAGTCGCGCACGAACTGCTTGTCGTACGAGGGCTGCGCCTTGCCCGGCTCCCAGGCGGCGGCCGGCCAGAAGCGGGACGAGTCCGGGGTCAGCACCTCGTCCGCGATGATCAGGTCCTCACCGTCGAAGCCGAACTCGAACTTGGTGTCGGCGAGGATGATGCCGCGCTCGCGGGCGATGTCGCGGGCCCGGCCGTAGACGTCGAGGGTGGCGCGGCGCAGCAGGGCCGCGGTCTCCGCACCGACCTCGCGGGCCACTTCCTCGTACGACACGTTCTCGTCATGGTCACCGACGGCCGCCTTGGTGGCGGGGGTGAAGATCGGTGCCGGAAGTTCGGATCCGTCGACGAGCCCCTCGGGGAGGGCGAGTCCGCAGACCGTACGGGACTCGTTGTACTCGACGAGGCCCGAGCCGGTGAGATAGCCGCGGGCGACGCACTCGACAGGGACCATCCGCAGCGACTTGCAGATCAGCGTCCGCCCGGCCCAGTCGGCGGGGGCTCCGGCGGGGAGCTCCGTGGACAGGACGTGGTTCGGGACGAGGTCGGACAGTTGGTCGAACCACCACAGCGAGAGCTGGGTGAGGACGCGGCCCTTGTCGGGGATCTCGGTGGGCAGGACCCAGTCGTACGCGGACATCCGGTCGCTGGCGACCATGACGAGGTCGCCCGCCTCGTTCCGGTACAGCTCGCGCACCTTGCCGGTGTGGAGGTGGGTGAGTCCGGGGACCACCACCGGCTCGGGCTTTTCTACAAATCCGGACACGCTGCCTCCGCGTAGGTTGATCCAGGAGTCGTTCCGATTCTCCCGTATCCGGTGGGATGGGGCAGAGCGGGGGGTTGAGGACCAGCAGCAGGTGACTCCGGACGGCCCTTCTCAGCCGCGTTTGCAGATGCGGTCGAGGAGATTGGCAGTGGCACGCTGGATACGGGTGTCCACGTGGCCGGGGCGGTCCAGGGCCGGCGACCAGGCGAAGGTGCCGGAGGCGAAGACGAGGGCGCCGGACGGGGCGCGGTAGAGGGACGTCTCCTGGTGGCGCGTCGCGCCTTCGCTGTCCTGGTACGGGGAGTGGGCGAGCAGAATGCGGCTGTCATGCTCCGGGAGGGCGGTGCGCGGGAAGTAGCGATCGGCCTCGCCGGCGACCAGTCCGTCGATCTCGTCGCCCTCGTCCGCCCCGGTCGCGGCCCAGAGCCAGTGCTCCGCGTTCCGAACGACCAGGGGGTGGGGGTCGGGAACCCGGCCCGCGTACTGGATGCCGAGGACCTGCTGCTCGGCCCGGTCGACCTCGCGCCAGAGTGCGGGCCTGCCCGGGCCGCGGCGTTTGCGGCAGGTGAGCAGCCGGTCCGGGACACCGGACGGCGACGGGGAGAGGCTGACCTGCCAGTACATGGTGTTGGCGGAGAGGAAGACGAGCGAGGTGCCGCCGTCGCGCGCCGCTTCCACGGTGCGGCGCATCGGGACCGACCAGTACTCGTCGTGGCCCGGGAAGATCAGGCCCCGGTACCGGCCGACCTCGATCCGGCCGGCATGCAGATCGCGGGTGTCGGCGTACCCGATGTCGTAGCCGTACCGCTCGGCCCAGCGGATGAAGTCGTAGGCATGACCGACGTGGAGGGGCAGCCCGGCGCCCGCGTACGGGCGGTCGAAGGAGACGGTGACCGCCGCGTCCTCCTCGCCGAGCAGCCGGCCCTCTTCGTCCCACGCGTGGTAGAGGCTGGCGCCGGTGCGGCCGTCCTCGGGGTAGAGGTTGTACGCCTGCCAGGTGATGTCCGGCAGGACGAGCAACAGATCGGCCGGGTGGTCGTCACGGACGGTGAACGGGATGTGGGAGCGGTAGCCGTCGACCGTGGTGAGCACGGCGACGTAGGCGCCGATCGACCAGTAGGTGGGGATCTGCAGCCGCCAGGACTGCCACCAGTGGTGGCAGGAGACGGTGCGGTCGGCGGTGAGCGGGGCGGGCTGGACGATGCCGGAGAGCCGCGGGCTCGTGGTGATCTTGGCGGCGCCGTCGCCCCCGTAATGACCGATCCGATAGATGTCCACGGTGAACTGCTGCGGCGGGTCCACGGTGATGTGGAAGTCGATCGCCTCACCGGGGGCCGCGGCGCCGGTCGAGGCGAAACCCTTGATCTGGCGGTGTACGTCGTCGGCGGTACGGGTGCCTCCGCCGGTGGAGCCGCGGGCCAGGGTGGGATCGGCGTACCAGGGGACGACCTGGCCGGTGTCGTCGAAGTAGTTCTCGCTGCCGCGGAGCCAGGGCAGGGGGCCCTGGCCGAACGGATCGGAGACGGCATGCGCGAGGGCACCCGATTCCCATCGGCGAATCTGCTCCGCCCCCATGGCGCTTCCCTCCCTCGAGTCCCCCGGACAACAGTGGTGCGTTGACCGTCGGCGTCGATCCCCAGCACATCACATAACGCATGCACCTCGTCACCGTTCGTCGTGAATTGACGTGAACGGAACGCTTTTCTCCGGATCGTGGGGCCGACGAGCCCCTGACCCACGGGAGCGCACCCGTGGGTCACGGCCTCCCCCGCGATCGGGAGCCCACTCCCTGTCGCGGGGGAGGCCGTCAGACGAGGCGGACAGGTTTGTCGGTGCGGACGCCCACCGAGGCGAGCCACGAACGCAGCGGTCCGGCGTCGCCGTCCTCGACCAGGCTGAGGACCGGGCTGCCCAGATCGGCCCGGCGCTCGCCGTCGACCAGCAGCGCGGGTCCGTCGAGCCAGTCCAGGCCGGGCGCCGCACCCGCCGTGTCCACGGCGGCGCAGCAGACCATCGCCGCGACATGGTCGACGAGCAGCTCCGCACCCGTACGGGGCGGCTGGAGCGGGAAGAGCGGCAGCGGGTGGGGTCCCCAGAAGTCCAGGACATCGCCGCCGGAGGCAGGGCAGGCGTCGGAGACACCGGCTGCCGGGGGACCCGGCGGGGCCGCTGCCTCCTCGCGGGCCACCGCGGCACTGATCCCGGCGGCGAGCTCCTCGCTGCGGCCGCTCCGGCCGGCCAGATGCTCGACGACCCGGGCCAGTGTGGGCACGGCGACATCCACGGGTTCGGCGCCGTGCGATCCGTGCGTCGCGTCGGCCCCGTCCTCCTCCGCGGCCGTCGGCGCATGCCGGACGCCCAGCGCGTCCAGGACGCGGTGCAGACGGGCCGCTTCGGTGCGCCACTTCCGGTCGACGACTTCTTCCGGGTACTGCTGCCAGTCGACCGGGGCCCAGTCGGGACCGGTCTCCGCCGGGCCGCCGTGGAAGAGCCGGGCGGCCAGCAGCGAAGCGGCTTCGTCGGCCGCTCCGGGCTCCTCCAGGAGGTCGCAGGCAGGGCGCTCACCGAGCCGGGAGGCGAAGCTCTCGGCGAGCCGGTCGCGCCGGGAGAGCTCAGTGAGGGCGGAGACGACGCCGGCGTCGAGCCGGGACGGCCAGCGGCCCAGCCGCCAGGCGGGCAGCGCGACCCGGGTGAGCAGCCGGTCCCAGCCGGCGTAGGCGAGTCCGACCTGCTCCTGGGCGACGATCCGCAGCCCGTAGTCCACAGCCTGTGCACGCTCGGACGCGGAGGCGGCGACAGCCCGCTCCATCGCTGCTGCATGACCACGACAGGTGCGGAGCAGCAGCCGTGCGATCCAGCCGACGAAGCGGCGCGGCACTCTGCGCAGCGTCGCGAGCGGTCCGGGCACGGGGGTGTCCGCGTCGGCGACCGCGCCGTCCAGTCCCCGTACGAAACGGCGGGCGGCGGCTATGTCGGGATGGGCGGAGGGGCCCGTGCCCGCGACGACCGGGGCGAGCACCGCCCGTAGCTCGGCGACCCGCATCCACCACAGGAACGGCGAACCGATGACGAGCACGGGCGTCGTCTGCACGCCATGACGGCGGCCCCCGGAGACGGCGGGCCGGCCCGCGGAGCCCCCGGCGGGCTGCGCGGCGGGGTGGCTGCGGTCCTCCAGCCAGCTGTCGCAGTCGGGCGTGAGGGCTATGGCCGACGGCGCGGGGACGCCGAGCCGGTCGGCGAGATCCCGGACCAGCCGGTAGAGATCGGGGGCGGCCTGCTCGCTGAGCGGGACCGTAGGACTGACCGCAGGTCTCGCCCGCACGATCGCGACCGAGACCGCGACGGCGCCCAGCAGCACGAGCACGGCGCAGGCCGTCACCGCCCAGCGCACGGCGTAGAAGGCGCCACCGCCGATACGGCCCTGCGCACCCGCGACGAGCAGCACGACGGCGACCGCCGCCGGCAGCAGGGCCGCGGCCATTGCCCTGCTGCGAATGCGCAGCAGGGCGAGAGCTCGGGTGCGCGCAGCCTGCGCGCCCAGCTCCTCACCAGCACCGGTACCGGACACGGCCGGACGTCACCCCCTTTGCCCCCGCGGCGGTATTGCTCACTCCCCCACTGTGGCACCCGTCACAGACATCGCAATGCCGGTGGGCCAAGTGCCGGAACGCTTGCGCCGCACCCTAGTTGGGGCCTCGGCGGACGTCATCCGGATAGCCCAGCCGTCACTCGATGGAATGGCTTTGGGTAAAGGTGCTGACGTGCCGGTACGCATAGGGCAGGGGCATGACGTCGCCCCCTCGGGCCCGAGGCGCGAGGGGGCGAAATGGAGGTACCGGACCGGCCGATCAGGCTTCGGCGGCCTTTCGGGCGATGTCCGTACGGAACTGCGAGCCGTCGAGTCGGATTCGGGCGGCCGCCGTGTAGGCACGCTCCCGGGCGGTGGCGAGGTCCTCGCCCGTCGCGGTCACGGACAGCACCCGGCCGCCCGCGCTGACGATCGTGTCGCCGTCCCGCCTGGTCCCGGCGTGCAGGACGTACGCGTGCGGAGCGTCCTGCGCCGCAACGTCGTCGAGGCCGCCGATCGGGTCACCCGTCCTCGGCGTGTCCGGGTAGTTGTGCGAGGCGATGACCACGGTGACCGCGGCGTCGTCGCGCCACCTGAGCGGGGGCAGCTCATCCAGGGTGCCATTGGCGGAGGCCAGCAGAACACCGGCCAGCGGGGTCTTCAGCCGGGCCAGGACCACCTGGGTCTCCGGGTCGCCGAAGCGGGCGTTGAACTCGATGACCCGGACGCCGCGCGAGGTGATCGCGAGTCCCGCGTACAGCACCCCGGAGAAGGGGGTGCCACGGCGGCGGAGCTCGTCGATGGTCGGCTGCAGGACCGACTCCATGACCTCGTCGACCAGCTTGGGGTCGGCCCACGGCAGCGGAGAGTAGGCGCCCATACCGCCGGTGTTCGGGCCCTCGTCGTTGTCGAGGGCCCGCTTGAAGTCCTGGGCGGGCTGGAGCGGCAGCACGGTGGTGCCGTCCGTGATCGCGAAGAGGCTCACCTCGGGGCCGTCGAGGAACTCCTCGATGACCACGCGGTCGCAGGCCAGCGCGTGGGCGCGGGCCGCCTCGACATCGTCCGTGACGACGACGCCCTTGCCCGCGGCGAGTCCGTCGTCCTTGACGACGTACGGGGTGCCGAAGGCGTCGAGGGCCGCGTCGATCTCGGCGGGGGTGGTGCAGACATAGCTGCGGGCGGTGGGGACACCGGCCTCGGCCATCACGTCCTTGGCGAACGCTTTGGAGCCCTCCAGCTGGGCCGCCTCACCGGACGGGCCGAAACAGGGGATGCCTGCGGCGCGGACGGCGTCGGCGACCCCGGCGACAAGCGGTGCCTCCGGGCCGACGACCACCAGCTCGGCGCCCAGTTCGGTGGCGAGGCGCGCGACGGCGGCGCCGTCGAGTGCGTCGACCGGGTGCAGTTCGGCCACCTCTGCGATGCCGGCGTTGCCGGGAGCGCAGTACAGATCGGTGACGTCGGAGTCGAGGGAGAGAGAGCGGCACAGGGCGTGTTCGCGGGCGCCGCCGCCGATGACGAGGACCTTCACGGGGTGCAGCCTAGCCGCCGGGGCACGGCCGTCTTGACGGGCGCCGCTCCGTGGCCACCCCGTGGAGCGGCTTCCGGACCGCTACTCGTTGGTGAACTCCTCGACGACCGTGGCGCCCAGCTCCCGGACGATCAGGTCGTGGCCGGAGAGGGCGGAGTCGACCAGGTCCGGGTCGTCCGCCTCGGGGGTGTCGTCCTCCGGCGCGACCGAATGCGGCGGCTCGGGGGCATGGTGCGGCTGGGGTGCGGGCGCCGCGGCGGGTGCGGGACCGGTGCCCGCCGTGCCCGGCTGCTGGTGCGGGGCCGACGCGGGCGCCGGCCGGGACTCGTACTGCTGCGGGGCGGGCGCGGCCGGACGCTGCGGTGCGGCTGCGGCGGGGGGCCTGCCGCCGGTCTGTTGAGGCTGCCCCGCGCCGCCCGACGGGTCGACGATCGCCTCGACCTTCCACTGCATGTTGAACTGCTCGGCGAGTGCCTGCTTCAGCACGTCCTCGCTGCCGCTGCTCGCGAAGTTGTCGCGGGCGCCCGCGTTGAGGAAGCCGATCTGCAGGGTGGTGCCGTCGAACCCGGTGACCTGCGCGTTCTGGCTGAGCAGGATCCAGGTGAACCGGCGCCGGTTCTTCACGGCCTCCAGGATGTCGGGCCACATGTTCCGTACCTGTGCGGCGCCCTGAGCCATCCCCGGACTCGGCTCGGCCGCACCGGGAGCGGGTGCGGCGGCCGGCACTGGGGCGGGGGCCGCAGGCGTGACGGGGGCGGGTGCCTGACCGGGGGCGGAGGCGGTCGGCCAGCCGCCGGGACGGCGCCCCGGCTCCGGCGCGGCCGCGGCGGGCCAGGCCCCGGGACGCTGGCTGCCGGAGGGAGCCTCGGCGGGCGGCTGCGGTGCGGGGTCGGCGGGCGCCGCGTACTGCGCAGGCGCGACCGGTGCCGCGGGCGCGGCGGGTACGGGCGCGGCCTCGGGTGCGTCCCCCCGTACCGCGGCCCGCGCCGCAGCGACGCCGCCGCCCGGCGGAACCATGGCCACGGGCGCATGCGCCTGGGCCTCCCGGCCCGGTACGTACCCCATGGCGGGCCCTGCTCCGGCGGTCGCGAACGAAGCACCGCGCTCCAGCCGGTCCAGCCGGGCCTGGAGCGAACGCTCGTCGTCGAAGGCGGCGGGCAGCAGCACCCGGGCGCAGATCAGCTCGACCTGCAGACGCGGCGAGGTGGCCCCGCGCATCTCCGTAAGCCCTTCGTTGACGAGGTCGGCGGCGCGGCTCAGCTCTGCGGCGCCGAAGACGGACGCCTGGGCCTGCATCCGCTCGACCACGTCGGCGGGTGCGTCGATCAGCCCCTTCTCCCCGGCGTCCGGCACGGCGGCCAGGATCACCAGGTCGCGCAGCCGCTCCAGGAGGTCGGCGACGAAGCGCCGCGGGTCGTTGCCGCCCTCGATCACCCGGTCCACGACCTCGAAGGCCGCGGCCCCGTCGCCCGCGGCGAACGCGTCCACGATGGAGTCGAGCAGCGAGCCGTCCGTATAACCGAGCAGCGAGGTCGCCATGGCATAGGTCACACCGTCGTCGCCCGCGCCGGCCAGCAGCTGGTCCATGACGGACATCGAGTCACGCACGGAACCGGCGCCGGCCCGCACGACCAGCGGCAGGACGCCGTCCTCGACGAAGCTGTTCTCCTTGCCGCAGACCTCGGCCAGATATTCGCGCAGCGTCCCCGGCGGTACGAGGCGGAACGGGTAGTGGTGCGTACGCGACCGGATCGTGCCGATGACCTTCTCGGGCTCGGTGGTCGCGAAGATGAACTTGAGATGCTCCGGCGGCTCCTCGACCACCTTCAGCAGGGCGTTGAACCCCGCCGATGTGACCATGTGCGCCTCGTCGATGATGTAGATCTTGTAACGACTCGACGCGGGCCCGAAGAACGCCTTCTCCCGCAGATCACGGGCGTCGTCCACGCCACCGTGCGACGCGGCGTCGATCTCGATGACATCGATCGATCCCGGCCCGTTGCGCGCGAGGTCCCGGCAGGACTGGCACTCCCCGCACGGCGTCGGCGTGGGGCCCTGCTCACAGTTCAGACAGCGGGCGAGGATCCGCGCGCTGGTCGTCTTCCCGCAACCGCGCGGACCGCTGAACAGGTACGCGTGATTGACCCGGTTGTTCCGCAGCGCCTGCTGCAGCGGGTCAGTGACATGCTCCTGCCCAATGACCTCGGCGAACGACTCGGGGCGGTAGCGGCGGTACAGCGCAAGGGACGACACACATACGAGGTTATCGGGGCGGACTGACAACCGGCCCCGGACCGGGGACACCACCGGGGAAGGAGCGGCCGCGGCGGCTCGGAAGCCGCGGGAATCGACGCCACGGGCCCGAACACGCAAGGGCCCCCCACGCACCCGCCAGAGCCAACCTACCCTTGCTGCCTTCCGGCCCTGGGGGAGTTCAGTCAGATAGCGCCACGTGAGGGGCTGATGCCCACCTTAGCCGATCCCCACCCGGTCAAGTCCACCCGCCCACCTTCCCGACCCCTCTCCGGGGAACGGGTTCGCGAGCACTCCTCAACGTCTTGTATTGTTTGCCGCGGAGGATTCGCCTAGTGGCCTAGGGCGCACGCTTGGAAAGCGTGTTGGGGGCAACCCCTCACGAGTTCGAATCTCGTATCCTCCGCCATTGCTCTCACCGGGCAATACGTCGAAGGGCCCCACCGCTTGCGGTGGGGCCCTTCGACGTTCTTAGTCTCATCTGCAGTCTCAACGAGACTCTTCGGAGCCTTCCGGGCCGCTCAGGTCGGGGTCCTTGGCCACTTCCCAGATGAGTCCCCCGACCCGCTGCGCGACGTCGGCGAGGATGCCGCCCGTCACGTGCTGGTACCGCGCCGCCACCGCCGTGGACGACCAGCCCATGATCTGCATCACAACCCGTTCGGGGACACCGATGATGAGCAGAACGGTTGCCGCGGTGTGCCGGGCATCGTGCAGAACCAGATCGAGAACTGCATCCACCAGAACCATCTGTTCCGCGCCCGGGTCCTGGAACCCAGATCCATCCGCGTCCGGGCTTGTCCCGGTCGCCGCCCTCGGTCATCAGTTCTGGTTGCAGTTCGCGGCTACCGCCCGTTGAGGACGGACCGGCACACGTTGCAGTACATGGCAGCGTTCCACCCGTAGCGCCGCATCAGCTGGCCGCAGCCAGCGCACAGCCCGAGCTCCCACGACGGGCATCCCAGCGCCGCGGAGGCAGCGGCGCGTTCGAGGTGCCGGTACCCGCCGCGGATCACCATCTCCGGCATCGAGGAGGCCGGCGGCGATGCGCTCGCCGCGATGCGTCGGGTCGTCGGCCTCCTACGTGACACCGACGACGTCGCCACCACGGCCCCTACGGCGCCCGGCCCGGAGCAACTGGCAGAACTGGTCCGGCGGTTCGACGGGCACGGCCCCGAGGTGAGCCTGCGACTGCCCGTCGACCCAGCGCCCTGGCCGCCCGAGGTGGCCACCACCGTCCATCGGGTCGTCCAGGAGTCCCTGACCAACATCGCCCGCCACGCCGCGCACGCTCGCTCCGCCAGCGTCGACATCGCCCACGGCCCGGACACCGTCACCGTCACCGTCACCGACGACGCCACGCCCGGGCACACCCGGCACAAGCACCACGGCGGCTTCGGCCTCATCGGCATGCGCGAGCGTGTCGAGGCACTCGGCGGCCACCTGTCCGCCGGGCCGGCCCCGAACACGGGCTGGTCGGTCCTGGCCACCCTGCCCGTCCCGAAGGAGGAGACCCGTTGAGCATCCGCGTCCTGATCGCCGACGACCAGGCGATGATCCGCAGCGGCCTGCACCGCATCCTGGAGGACCAGGACGACCTCACCGTGGTCGGCGAAGCCGCCGACGGCTTCGAGGCGGTCGAACTCGCCCGACGACTGCGCCCGGACGTGTGCCTGATCGACATCCGCATGCCGGGACTGGACGGCATCGACGTCACCCGCGCCCTGGCCGGCCCCGGAGTCGCCGACCCGCTCCGGGTGGTCATCGTCACCACCTTCGACCTGGACGAGTACGTCCACGGCGCACTGCACGCCGGGGCGGTCGGCTTCGTCCTCAAGGGCGCCGCCCCCGCCCTGCTCATCGAGGCCGTCCGGGCCGCACACGCCGGGGACGC
This sequence comes from Streptomyces sp. NPDC048411, assembly GCF_040704695.1. Taxonomy (NCBI): domain Bacteria; kingdom Bacillati; phylum Actinomycetota; class Actinomycetes; order Kitasatosporales; family Streptomycetaceae; genus Streptomyces; species Streptomyces sp. NPDC048411. Next base: position 22,560 of record NZ_JBEZKL010000025.1, on the reverse strand, counting down.
GCTGATCTCCCCGTCCATCACCCTGCGCCTGCTCCGCAACCTCGCCCCGGCCCGTACGGCGGCCGTAGCCCGGCCCGCGCAGCCGCTCTCGGCCCGCGAGACGGAGGTGGTCCGGGCCATCGCCAGGGGCCGCACCAACCAGGAGATCGCCGGCGCCCTCTTCATCACCCTCAGCACCGTCAAGAGCCACCTGGCGACCATCCAGAACAAGCTCGGCGTCCGCAACCGCGTCGAGGTCGCCGCCTGGGCCTGGGAGAGCCGCCTCATGGACATCTCCGAACCGCGCACCTGGTGATGGCAGTCGCAGTGTCCTGACTGACAGATCGTGTGCGGGGTCACGACCGGCAGCCACGGAGCCCGGCGAAACTCACGCCAGGCGCGCGCACCACATCAGCCGCTCTCCAAGAGCGCGCGCACTCGAGAAAGTACGTCAGACGGCCACGAGCCGTACGCGGTCACCGCAGAGCTTGCTCATGTCGTCGATGTCGGATGTCAGCAGGACGACCGGTCGCTGCTGCCGCAGAGCCAGCTCAGCCACTGCCGCGTCAATCGCGTACTTGTGGCCATGAAGATCCGCACCGATCAGCATCGCCGAAGCGGCCCGAGCCTCCTCGTCGCCGACCGCCACAATCCGCAGCCCGGACAGAATCCACCGCAGGCGCGCCTGGTCGGTACGACTATGCACGGCTTCGATGATGGTCAGAGCACTGATCACCACCTCCATGCCCCGCTTCCGGGCCTCCGCGACCAGCGCGACAGCGGGCTCGTGATCGCTGAGCAGCTTGGAGAGACCCTCGGAGTCGAGCACCAAGGTGCCCTCGTGACTCAGCTTGCGACGGGCCATCCGCCCTCCTCGGCGAACACCTCATCGAAAACACGCCGGGCCCGATCCTGCTCCGCCGACGAGATCGGGCCCTGCCTGCGCTCATAGTCGGCCAGGTACTCGTCCAGGATCTGACCACGCAGTTCCCGCTCGACAGCCGCGGCAACAAACGCCGAGAACTCGCGCTTGCCTACTCGTTGACGGATCGCCTCGGCCGTACCTTCGGGCAGGGAGAGGCTGACCCTGGTGGCCGGCCCCTCGCCGATGCTGTAGGGCATCTCAGTCATGGAGCCAGATTATCAAAGAAGTAGGAATAGAGCTCCTGGTCTGGACGACCGGTTGGCATGGTTGCAGTCCTGGTTGCAGGCAGAGCCTCGGGCGGAACCCGCCGAACTCGACCGACCGTGACGGACTCGATCTCCGCCGACTCACCGAAGCACTGGGCCTCAACGCGACGGACAGCGCAACGACCTGCGCCGACTCCTCATCGACAGCCACCCCGAGCGGTACCTCGGCGTCAGTCTGAGAACTGAGGAAGAGGTCGTTCTGATGAGAGAGCTCGGTGTCGTGCTCAACGCCGCGGCGGCCGAGGCGCCCGACGACAACGACGCGGAGTATCTCCAGTCAACCGCCTGGCCGGAAGTCGTGGCCGTCGCCGGACGCCTCGCTCAGGTCATGGTCGCGAATGACCTGAGGGAACTCGCCGCACTGCACAATCCCTGGCCCAGAACATCAGCGACCACTCATGGTCTCAGCGAGGAACAGCGCCGAGTGTCCAACTGGGCGGCAACACCGACGTGCAGCAGCAGACAAGCGCGGACGCCTGCGGACCATCGAACCAGGTGAGAGACACACCAGCCCGAGGTCGAGCGCCCAGCCAAGCGGCGTCTGCGTCGGCAATGCTCCTGCACGGCTCGAACCACGTCGGCCTGCTCGGCGTGACTCGCGTGGTCCTCGACCAGCGGTAGCCGCTTCCGAAATGATCACAGCCATAGCTGACCTCATCAAGGCGCCGGCCACGGCTGCCACCACGATATTGACGAAGTTCTGGGGCGAGCGCCGCAGGAGAAGACCAACCACGACCGGGCGCGTGCCCTCCGCGTCCCGCACATGGCCCACGGAGTTGCGGCATAGCTGCCAATGGGTCGTCAACGGTTGCTGCCGACCGCCGTCGGACGGCTGGAGACGGCCCGCGTCACCCCCTGTGAGTCCTACCGCGAGGTGAGCCGGCTGCTGGGCGGCCTTTCATCCGCGAAGCCTTTCGCGAGACAGCCCGGCGGCACGGCCACCCGGAGGGGCTCCGGCCCTTTCGTGTCTCGGGAAGGTCCGATTTGACTACCCACAACCCTTTCGCGCAGGTGTTCGAATTCTGTAGCTCCGCTGTGCTACCTTGCCGCCGCTCCCGAGGGCTGTTCCGCGTCGATTCCCGTGTGTCAGCGTCGAACGGCCTTCACCCGATGCCTTTTGGAGGTGCTGTGTGACCGCACGCCACAAGCCGAACCGAAACCGATCGCTCGTACGCGGTGGACTCGCCGCTGCGGTGGCCCTGACGGCCGCCAGCGGAACCCTGCCCTTCCTCCTGTCGGATGCCCACGCCGAGCCTGCCCCGCTGACGATGCCGGCCCCCGACCGCTTCAAGCCGGTCGCCAACCCGGTGTACGGGGCGGGGCCCGGCGGTGTCGTGGAGCGCACGGAGGTCAAGGACCAGAGCGCGCTCGGCTACTACCGCTGGACCCCGGACGGCGGTACCCCGGTCGACCTGCCCGCTTCGTCCCCGTACGACGACGTCAACACGATCGACGGAGCGAGCCACGTCTCCGTCACCAGCGGGGACGTCGTCGCGATCTACGACTTCCCGAACCGGGTGCAGCTAAAGGACATGAAGTCCGGCACCACTACCAAGTACACGCTGCCGGACGGCCACTTCTACCGGGGCGTCTTCGGCTCCGCCGTGCTCACCGCCACCCGGGACGCGAACGGCAACAAGAATGTCCTGCACGTGCTGCGCATGGCGGACGGGCAGCTCACCGACACCCCCGTCACCGGTCTGAACGGCTGGGTCGCGGAAGACGGCATGACGCTCGGCGGCGACGACCGCACGGTGGCGCTCTGGTACGCGCACCCCGACGGCACCCGCGGTGTCGGTCTGCTGGACCTGGCGACGGCCGCGGTCACCCCGGTGTTTCCTGGCGCCACCGGCACGAACGCCCAGGTCGTGTTCGCGGACGCGTACGTCGCCTGGTACTCACCCGAGGGCGGCAACACCACGGCCCGCGTGGTGCCCCGCGCCACCCCGGAGGCGGCCGATACCAAGATCGAGCTCGGCTCGGGCGGCGAGGGCACCCCGCGGCTCGGGCTCGTCGGCGACTGGCTGCTGACCACGCGCCAGATCGAGCAGGCCGCGGGCGACTTCCTCGTCCGCGAGGGCGCCCCGCTCACCGCCCTGCCGATCGCCAGCGGCGAGCCGAAGACCCTGCTGGCGCACGCCGGCTGGCGTATGGCGCAGGTCCCGGGCGGCGGCGTGGCCGTCACCGGCGGCGCCTCGGCCCGGGACTGGGCCGTGCGCCGGGTCTTCATCGGCGACGACGGGGCACCCGCGCTGCGGACGGTGCGCGAGGTGGCGCCCAAGGAGGGCAAGCTCACACAGCTGTCGCTCACGGCCGGGCACCTGGTCACGGCCGAGTCCGACACCACGTACCTGCCGGCACTCTTCCAGCGGAACATCACCCTGGGCGCCGCCCCGTCGGCGGGCGAGCGGTCCCTGCTCGCGCGCCCGGACGCGCAGACGACCGGCGAGACGGCACAGCGCGTCTACGACTCTCGTCAGCCGGTCGGCACCGGAGACGGCCGCACGGTCGTCGCCACCACCGACGCGGACGGCGCCCAGATACTGGTTGTGCTGGCGGCCGACGGCACCAAGACGGTCGTACCCGCCGTGGACCCGCAGACCGGTGAGAAGATGCCGACGGGCTCCGACCACTACTCAACCGTGCGCTCTGCCTCCGGCCGCTACGTGGTGTTCGGCGACAGCGGGCGCGGCCTGGAGGACCGGCAGTACGTCGTCGACCTGGACGCGTCCGGCGGGCCGAAGGTGATCCGGGTCCGTCAGGGCCAGGGCGGGCTCGCGGCTTGGGGCACCAAGCTGTGGATGCCCGGTGACACGGAGGGCACGCTCCAGGCAGTCGACCTGAAGACCGGCGCGGCGACGGAAACGGAGCCGATCACCGACAACGGCTGTCTGCCGCAGCAGATGCAGGCCGTCGGGCCCTGGGTGTACTGGGACTGCTACCCCTCGGGGTCCGTCAGCTCCGGTCACGGCGTCTACAACACGCAGACCCAGCAGTGGTCGTGGGCCCCGCGCGGCACCCTCGGCGACGGCTATGTGGTGGCGTACGACTACGACCGCGGCCAGCTCAACCTCACGCCGATCGGGGACGCGCCGCGCACCATCGAGGCGTTCACCTCCCAGTACAACGGCCCGCTCGTGGAGGCCGACCGCTTCGGCGGCGCTATCGCGTACGCGAAGGAGAAGAACGCCCGGATCGCCGTGGTCGACTCGGGCGTCGCCACCTCCCCGGTGGCCGAGATCGAGTCGCGGGTCGAGCAGTCCGTGAACCTCGCATCGGCGACCGACGCCGTGTGGGATGCCGACTGGCAGTTGTCCAAGCCGGTCACCGGCGCCCAGGTGACGATCCGGAACAAGGCCGGGCGCACGGTGTTCACCGGGTCGGCCAAGGAGTACGCCGCCGCCGTCGCCTTCTCGTGGGACGGCCGGACCGGCGACGGTCGGTACGTCACCGACGGCACCTACACCTGGGAGCTCACCGGCACGCCCGCGGACGGCAGCGGCGTCGCCCTGAAGGTCACGGGCACGGTCGAGCTCACCAGCCGTACGAAGACCGCCGCTGGCTGAGGCACGGACAACTCTCAGCCGGGCGGCACTTACGCACGTCTTGTGGAGTTGGTCTCGCACGCGTCCCCTCGGCAAGCAGCGGAAGGCACCGCGGAAGCCGGGCGGCACTTAGCAGGGCGTACGAAGGCCTCGACCGCTCAGCGGTCGAGGCCTTCGTCGTTCCGTGGTCACAGTTTGTGCGGCAGTCGCCGACCCGCAGAAGTCCGCCCTCGCTGCTTGGTCGGCGTCGCCCCTCGAAACGAACCGCCTCCCTCACTGCCTCGGGCCGTAGGTGTTCAGGAACAGCACCGGGCCGTCCAGATCGGCTGTCAGCGCGGCGGCGAACGCCTTGGCGGTGTACACGGGCTCCAGCCGCAGTCCGGCGGCCGCGGCGACGTCCCCGGCGGCGGCGGCTTCGGGGGTGGGGTGGCCGTAACCGTTGCCCAGGTAGGCGCGGGTCGAGGCGAGCCTCAGCGGTGGGATGTCGCGTGCCGCTCCGCGCTCGCGCAGCACGGTCGCGGCCTGATCGGCGAGCCGGTTCAGGTCGCTCGCGGCGAGCGGCAGGGTGTCGTTGACCACGACGCCGAGCACCTGCGACCGCAGTCCGGCGAGCGCGCAACCCAGGGCCAGGCCGGCCACGGTCCCGCCCGAGCCCACGGCGGTGACGATGTGCCGGGGCTCGGGCAGTTCGCCCGCCGCCACTTGCTCCCCGAGTTCCAGTCCCGCCTCGACGTAGCCGAGCACACCAATCGGTGCGGAGCCGCCGGCGGGCAGGTAGTAGGGCAGCCGCAGTCCGTGCGCGTGCCGCAGGAACAGCCACGGTGCGGCGGCGATCGTCAACAACTTGGTGCGGGTGAAGTGGATGGTCGCGCCGGACGCCCGCAGCCTGCGCAGTTGCTCGCGCACGTGCTCGTCCTCGGGCTGGTCGATCAGGGCGAGGACGGTGTCGATGCCGAGTTCGCGCGCGTACAGCGCCGCCGCCAGGCCCCAGTTCGTCCCGGTCGCCCCGACGGTCAGGACGGTGCGCGCCCCGCGCCGTCGCACCTCGGGCAGGAGCCACTCCAGCTTGCGGACCTTGTTGCCGCCCCAGCCGCCCCAGCCGTATCCGCTCTCGTCCTTGCACCACAGGTCGTTCCGGGTGGTCCCGGTGAGCTCTCGCACCGGAGTCGGGCCGTCCCCGAGCCGGAGGAACGGCAGTGTGCGCTCCAGCTCGGGACAACGCGTGTGCAGCAGCGCCGTGTTCATACCTCTCCCAGCACGCGACGGATATAGGCGTTCGCGAACCGCCCCTCGGGGTCGAGCCGTCTGCGCACCGCCTGGAAGCTGTCCCATTCGAGGTAGCGGGGGCGCAGGGTTTCCGGGGTCTGGAAGTGCTGCTTGCCCCAGTGCGGCCGACCGCCGAAGGAGTCGAAGATCGCCTCCGCGGCCCGGAAATACGGCTCCCAGTCGAGCTTGTGGTACTGGTGCAGCGCGATGTAGCAGGTCTCGCGTCCGCCGGCCGGAGACAGGTACGCGTCGTCGGGGGCGACCCACCGCACCTCTATCGGGAAGGTCACCTGGAATTCGGGACGCCGCGCCAGTTCCCGCACCGCCCGCACCACCTCGGCGGTGTGCTCACGCGGTACCGCGTACTCCATCTCGACGAACCGCACTCGCAGTGGCGTCGTGAAGATCCGGTCGGAGCGGTCGATCCGGTGTGAGTAGCCCGCGAGGTGAGAACCCAGACGCTGCATCGGGGCGTTCGTCCGCGGAACGAACCTGCCGAGTTCGCACACGGCGCGCAGCAGGTGGTTCTGTACGAACTCGTCCTCGACCCACGCGCGGGCGCGGGAGACCGGCCGCGGTTCGAGGCCGGTCCGGTTGCGCGCGGACGTCATCGCCAGCGGGCTGTGCGCGAAGGTGAAGAGCTGGAAGTGATCGTTCGCCGTGAGCAGTTCGTCCAGATCGCCGAGTACCTCCTCGACCGCCATCGGCCGGTCGACCGCCTCCAGTGTGAAAGCGGGTACCGCCTGGATCGTGACCGCGGTGACGACACCGAGGGCGCCGACGCCGACCCGCGCGGCACGCCAGATGTCCGGATCCTGTTCGGCGTTGACCTCGATCGTCGTGCCGTCGGCGGTGACCAGTTCGATGGAGTGCAGGGCGGCCGAGATGTTCTGCAGGCGTGAGCCGGTCCCGTGGGTCCCCGTGGCCGTCGCGCCCGCGATCGACTGCGCCTCGATGTCGCCGAGATTCGGGAAGGCCAGACCGTGCTCGGCCATCACCTGGTTCATTTCGCGCAGCGTGATGCCCGCTTCGACCCTGATCCGACGCGTGGCGCGGTCGATGTCCAGCACGCGGTTGCAGTGCCGCAGGGACAGCAGTGCGCCGTCCGTGACGACCGCGTCGGTGAACGAATGCGATGCTCCGGCGACGCGCACCACATGACCGGCCGCGGCCGCCCGCACCACGGCCTGCGCCACGTCCGCTCTCGTCGCGGGGTCAGCCGTGACCGCCGGCCGGCACGTCTGGTTGCCTGCCCAGTTACGCCACATCGGGAGCGCCTCCGACCAGGTCGGTGACACCCGGGCGTACGGACGCTGTGTCGAGAATCCGTCTTCGCATGTGCCGACCGTAGGAGCGCGGCACCCGGCGGCGGAAACACTCAGTTCGCGCGGACTCACTCGTTCTGGCTGTGAATCAGGCCGGACGTCGGCGGCAGCACCCGGTCGTTCATGTCCGGATGCACCAGCGCGTTCACGGCCTTCGGGTTCGCGTCACGGACCGCGCGCGCGACGGCGGCGAACGAGCGGATCAGGTCGGTCTCGTGATCGGCGCGCCAGCCGACGGCCAGCTCGCTGCCGCGCGCGTCGGCGAGCGGCACAAGTGTCACGCCGACCGAAGGCATCCACCGTGCCGACGCCACGGTGACGACGCATCCCAGGCCGGCTCCGACGCACTGTGATTCCTCGAGCACCGACGCCGCCGCGCCCACGAAATCCGCCGGCGTTCCGTTCCGGTACTCGGCCAGCGACCAGAAGTCGATCCACGCCTGATCGGTGCAGACGTGCCCGATGATCGGCTCGTCGACCAGCTCGTCCACGCCCAGCACGCTGCGCCCGGCCAGCCGGTGCGAGGTCGGCAGCATCACCACCCGGGGCTCAACGAACAGCGTTTCGCTGCGCAGCCAGTCCCCGCCGGTGATCGGCAACCGCAGGTAGGCGAGGTCGACGGACCCGTCCGCGAGCCCGGCGGACGGGTCGGCGTAGCTGTAGACCTTGAGGTCGATCCGCACACCCGGATGGCGCGCCCGGAACTCGGCGAGAATCGCCTCGGTGAGAGTCAGAGCCCCACCCTCGCCGGTGCCTATCGTCAGTACGCGCGATTCGTCGGCCTGGATCTGCCGTGTGTCGCGGACGGAGCGATCGAGCGCTGCCAGTATCGACCGCGCGTCGTCGAGGAACGTCACGCCTGCGGACGTCAGCTCGACGCTCCGGGTCGTCCGCCGGAACAGCGTCACACCGACGGCCTGCTCCAGCTGTCTGATCTGAGCACTCAGCGACTGCTGCGCGAGATGGAGCCGACTTGCCGCGCGGGTGAAGTTCAGCTCCTCGGCGACAGCGACGAAGTAGCGCAACTGCCTGGTGTTGATGTCCATGGCACGGTAGTGGCTTTCTACGGCGATGACGACTCGATCAGCCGCTGCGGTCGGCCGTCGGATTTCCAGATGGTAGGCCGTCTCGTCGGCCCACGACTCGGACAGTCCTGGCATCCTTCCGTCCGCTCCGGGCCTGGGGCGGACGGAGCGAGGAGCCGGGCGGCACCCAGAGCGCACCTCCGACTTGCTGCGCGACCTTCCGCAGCATCGTCCCCGTGACGTGCATGTACCGGGCCCGCATCCGGGCCGCTCCCCCGGGCTCCCAACCCATGATCGCGTCGGCCACGGCATCGGGGACGCCGAGGATGAGGAGCACGGCCGCGGCGGTGTGACGAGCGTCACGCAGACGGCCATCCTTCACGCCCGCGTCCATTGCGCCGGGTTCCTTCAAGGGGGCAAATGAGTCCGGCCCAGACGACGGAGCGGTCCGTCGGCGGTCTACCGGTGGGTTGTCCACGCGGACGACGACCGCGAGGACGGCTGAGCAACTACGTGACTCCAAGTGGCCGACGTCGGTGAACTCCACCAGCAGACCATGCACGCGACGACGGCGGTCACGGAAGTAGACCTCGCCCAGGCGCTCGGCGGCTATGTCCCACAACTACTGCCCGCTGACGTCGGCGTGTCCGCGCTGGACGCGCTGAAGGTGGTTGCCGGGGTGGGGGATGGGGCCCGGTGGATGGCGAGGAGGGCGACGTCGTCGCCGAAGCGTCCGCCGGTATGGGCGAGCAGGTCGCGTTCGATGCGGTGGAGCAGCGCCTCTGGAGAGTGGTCGGTCCACTGGGCTGCACGTTCCGCGAGTGGGTAGAAGGCGCCGTTGTGGTCACGGGCTTCGATGACACCGTCGGTGTACAGGAGCAGCGTGTCCCCAGGGCCGAAGGGCAGGACGTCGACGGCGTGGTTGTCGGGATCCGTGACGCCGACGCCGAGTGGCGGCGCGGGGTGGAGGCGGGGCACGTGGACGGTGTTGTCCGGGCCGAGCAGCAGGGGTGCCGGGTGGCCGCAGCTGGTCATGCGGACCAGGGGCTCGGCGTCGGCGATCTCGACCAGAAGAGCGGTCACGAAGCGTTCTCCCGCCTCATCCTCCGATTCGAGGTCGGGGAGGTAGCGGGTCATGCTCCGATCCAGGGAAGCGGCCAGGTCGGGCAGGGAGGCGTGCTGGTGGGCGGCCTCGCGGAAGGCGCCGAGCAGGAGGGCGGCCTCGCCCAGGGCGGGCAGGCCCTTGCCCCGCACATCGCCGATCATCACGCGGGCCACGCTGCCGGTGCGGGCGGCGGCATACAGGTCGCCGCCGATATCGGCCTCCTCCTCGGAAGCCAGATAGACACAGGCGAGCCGCAGCGGGCCGAGCCGGCTCGGCAGCGGCCACATCAGCACCTGCTGGGCGGCCTCGGCGACCGACCGGACCCGGGCCATCTGGCGTGCGTGCCGGTCGCGCACCGCACACAGGAACACGATCAACGAGGTGATCACCGCGATGGCGATCACCTCCACCATCACGCTCCGTGACGACAACGTTCCGGTGCGCCAGCTACTGACCGTCTCGCCCGCCATGGCCAGGGCCCCGATACCGGCCGTCGTCCAAGGGCCCGCGAACCACGCGGTGAGCGTGGGCGCGACCACCAGCAGGGGGCTGAGAACGATGTTTGGCCCAGTCGCGATGTCCGCGGCAGTGATCACAACGATGAGCGCAACAGGAATCAGTAGCAGCAGCTGGCCCGGCTGCCACGGCTGCCCAAGACCCACACGTCCCTGCCTGGAGTCCACGCCTTCCACACTGCACCGCTACAGATCGCCCCGCGACCGCAGGAAACCGGTGATAGCAGCAACCACGCAGGACGCGGCCTTGGAGCGGACCGTCCGCGGTGGCCGTCCCTCGTGCCTCAGAGGGCGCACTCACGCATGGAAGCACATCCGAGCCTGCCTTCATGCGCCGGTCCGAGCGCTATCACCCGATCACGAACCCAGTTCGATCAGACCGCCGCCGCGATCGATTGGCGGATGGCTGCTGACATCAACGGCTGCCACCAACAGGCGCGGATGGCGGCGACCGGCATTGAACCTCGGCGGACCGGGTTCCCAGGCAGAAGGCCGATGGGTCCAGCGCACCCAGCCGACATGATCGACCTGATAAGGATGAGGCCACAGGTTCAAAGTTTGTTCACCCCACCAGCGCAAGGAACCCCGGTCCGGACAGATCTGGGGACCGTCCATCCTCCTGCGCCTTCCACGGCGAAGCCGGCCGGGACCGAAAGATCCGAAGGATCTCCGCGCTACCGTAGCCACGCGTTGACTGCCTGATAGCGCCGAAGGAGCAAGCGGCATGGAGATCGCGACGTCACAGAAGATCACCACGTTCTTGATGTTCGAGGGCAACGCCGAGGAGGCGATGACCTTCTACATCTCACTCTTCGACGACGCCGAGGTCGTCAGCATCACCCGCTATGGTGCCGATGGTCCCGGCAAGGACGGGAGCGTGCAGCACGCGACGTTCTCGCTCGCAGGCGAGCACTTCATGTGCATCGACAGCCCCGCGAGACACGACTTCACCTTCACACCGGCGATCTCACTCTTCGTGCAATGCGAGAACGAGGCTGAGATCGACCGCCTCTACGCGGCCCTCGCCGAGCAAGGAACGGAGCTCATGCCGCTGGGAAACTATGGCTTCAGCCCCAAGTTCGGCTGGGTCAACGACCGGTTCGGGGTCTCCTGGCAACTGAACCTGCCCGCGTGAGTCAAAAGCCCCGAGACATACGGGGGCCGCGACAGACACGACGCCGAGCGGCCCTGCTCGCAAGGCGGTTTCGCGTGCCACTCTCGTGCCAGAGCTGGCGGGGACTCGCGGGGAATGGCGGCGCCGACCATGCTCCGGACCAGGTCAGGGACTTCGCAGGTCAGCCGCCGCCCGCATACGACGTCCTCCGAACTGGTGCTCCAGGATCCGAGTGCGGCGGGCTTGACTCGGCCATCAAGTAATCCGATCTCCGGACGGCGATACCCCGAAGGGGACGTCTCCCCTCTCGGAGGCCGGCCCGGGCAGCAGGCCCTGTGGAGGGCTTCGGGCAGTCCAGCCCGGTCACGCAACCGATGCCAGGACGGGGGCGATAGGAACTGATGGGGCTGACTGCTCGGCCCAGACGATCTTCCCGGTGGGGGTGAAGCGGGTCCCCCACCGCTCGGCGAACTGGGCGACGAGGAAGATTCCGCGACCGCCTTCATCCATGGCTGTTGCGTAGCGCAGGTGCGGGGAGGTGCTACTGCCGTCGCTGACCTCCACCACCAGGTTGGTATCGCGCAGAAGGCGCAGGTGGACCGGGGGCGCCGCGTAGCGGATGGCGTTGGTGACCAGTTCGCTGAGGATCAATTCGGTAGTGAATGCCGTCTCCTCCAGGTTCCAGTCGGCCAGCTTCTCGAACACCTCGGCGCGCAGGGCGGACACCGCGGCGGGAAGGGCCGGGATGTCCCATTCGGCGATACGGTCACGCGGAAACGCGCGGGTGCGGGCGATCAGGAGAGCGACGTCATCGACTGGACGGGCGGGTAGCACCGCCTCCAGGACCGTGTCGCTCGTCTCCTCCGGGTCGATCCCCGCGCCGGAGAGCGCGTTGCTCAGCAGCTTCAGGCCGGCCCCGATGTCGCGGTGCCGGTTCTCGATGAGCCCGTTGGTGTAGAGCACGAGCTGCGTATCCTCCGGCAGCTGCCGCTCGTCGGCCTGAAAGCGCAGTCCGCCCATACCGAGCGGGGGACCTTCAGGCAGGTCGAGAATCTCCACGCGGCCGTCCGGATAGACCATGGCGGGCGGAAAGTGACCGGCTCTTGCCATCGCGCAGCTACAGGAGACCGGGTCGTAGATCGCATACAGGCACGTAGCCGCGGCGGTCCCGTCCTCGCTGGCGCCCGCCTCCGCATCCATCTGATGAACCACGTCGTCGAGGCGGGCCAGCAGCTCGTCGGGCGGCAGGTCAAGGGTGGAGAAATTGCGGACCGCGGTGCGCAGCCGCCCCATGGTGACCGCGGATCGCAGACCACGGCCGACCACGTCCCCGACCACCAGGGCGGTGCGGAACCCGGGGAGAGGGATCACGTCGAACCAGTCCCCGCCGACCTCGCCCTCGGCGGGCACGTACCGGCACGCCGCCCGGACGGCGCTGGTGTCCGGCAGCACACGGGGCAGCAGGCTGCGCTGCAGCGTGGTGGCGATGGCGTGCTCGCGGCTGTAGCGACGAGCCAGCTGAGAGACCGCAAGGCCGACGACGAGCAGCAGTCCGGCGGTGGCGACATCGTCCGGGTTGCTTATTTGGGTGAAGCTTTCGTACGGAGTGGTGAAGAAGAAGACGAACCACACGGCGGCGGACAGGGCCGTGAGGACCGCGGCCCAACGGTAGCCGAGGGCGGCCACCGCCGCGACGGCCAACATCAGGATCAGGGCCACGTTGGTGGGGGACAGGGTGCCTCGGATGGGCAGCAGGAGCGCGCAGACGGCGAGCGGGACTGCCACGGCCGCAAGGAGCGCGGTCGGCCCCTTAGTCAGATCACGAGGCATGCCACACCTCCCTGCCTTTCCGGTGTAGCAGGGCTCACGTGGCGCTGCCAGTCGATACGTAGCCTGCGGCGGTCGACCCGCACGCTGCGGCTCCTGCGAGGCCTGCCACCGGAACCCGGGTTTCAGGCACAGGCGTATGTGCCTGGGGCCAGTAATTCGAGGGGGCTGCACCCTCTCCTGCATCCACGGTGTGTATGACCCGGCGTTCCGGTCTCAGTTCTGGTCATCCTGATCGGTGCCGCGCACGTGAGCCTCCGCATCCCGGCCTGAACCGGGTCGGCGGACGGTGCGCCACGACGCCTGGCGGTCCCGTCAGGACTTGGGCAAGGTGTTGACGTAGTGGGTCCCATCGGCGGTGAAGCCGGCCACGGCCTTCTGGACGTCCTTCACGGACACGGCCCGGCCGTCCTGGTGGTAGAGCCAGTCGACCCGCATGTCCCAGGTGCGCGAGCCCTTGAAGGGGAGGTCGATGAACCACGCGCTGAAGTTGATGCTCATGCGCTCGCGCGGGAAGTACCCGCTGCCGCTGCTGAACAGCTTCTGGCCGTCCACGGAGTAGGTGGTCACCCCGTCCATCGCGGTGATCACCACGGTGTGCCAGCCACCGAGTTTCTTGATGTGGGAGCTGGTGACCCGGTTCCGCAGGTCGGTCAGGTCGTTGCCACGCCAGCTCGTGGTGTCGAGCCGGGGCCCGTACGCGCCCCATCCGCCGTTCGGCATGTACTCGTAGTCGAGTTCGCTGTACTTCGACGACTCGGGGTCGGGGGAGATGGTGAAGAAGGATTCCGATATGTGGTCGCCGTCGCTGCCGCTCGTCGGCTTGTCGCTGAAGTACACCCGGGCGACGAGGGTGCCGGTGAAGACGGTCGGCTCGGTGCGGTGGAACTCGGACTGCCGGGTGCCATGCTCGGTCCCGTCCGTGTCCGCCCGCAGCTGGAGAGCCTGCCCCCTCTTGCCGTCCTCCCCGGCAGGGAAGCTGACGCCGTCCCTCGACCAGGTGTCCTTGATCCCCGGGCCGCCCGCGCCGCTGCGGGCCTCCCAGCCATTGGCGGAGAGCGCGGGGTCGTCGGGCCCGGTGTAGTCGAAGTCGTCGAAGAGGACGCCCGTGGGCGACGCGGCCACGGCCGGCTTCGGCGCGGAGGACGTGCTCGGCTCGGGCGCGGGGGTGTCGCCGTTCGGTTCCTGCCCCCAGACAAGTGCGCCGCGGACGTAAGCGGTCACGAGCTTCGACTGCGTGTACGTGGTGTGCTTGGCGGTGAACGAGCGGTCGTTTGCCTGGTTCAGCTTCTTGTGGTCGACGCGGTAGAGCTGAAGTCCGATGCCCTCGGTCGTTTTGCCCGGTGCCAGGCTGCGCGCCGCCGTCGTGAAGCCGATCTGGAGGTAGTGGTCGGCGTTCGGGGCCGGATTGTCGGCCCGGCCGGTCCTCTGGGTGACGTTGGAGCAGCCGAGGGACGTCTGGACGCAATTGGAACCGTACGCGGAGTTGTCGTCCGCCGTGTAGTAGTACCGCAGCGTCACGTCACTCAGATCGACGCTCTTCCCCGACGTGTTGATGATTTCCAGCCATGGTTTCGCCACGGCGGTCGTGGCCGGGGCATCGGTGCGATAGCGGACCGTGAGTACGGTGGGCTCGGGATGGGCGGATCGCCACATGGAATAGAGCACGGTGCCACCCGCGGCAAGAACGCTCATGAAGAGTACGAATATGACCGCATTCCGCGAGCGGCGAGGAGAGTCGCGTCGGCGGTTGCTCACAAAAGCTCCCCGGTGGGTCGCCGGCGTGCAGTCGAGCCACGCGCCGCGCATGGGTTCCATGGATGATCGTCGCGGCGCATCGTACTCAACTCCCCCCATACGCTCCAGAGTCCGACTTCCTCCACCCTGATGGCATGGTTTCCGTCACTCCCCTCCACCGCCCCCTTGTGTCCCTTATAGGTCACCAGTGTCCGAATTACTGCGGCATTGTCGCGCAAACAGGACTCTTAATGTTCGTCTGTAGTTCAACTAAGTCACCACCGTGGAGGCGATGCTCGGTGATCGGATATGGGAAGCCGGGCTTAGGTGCGGTCATTTCCGAGGGATTTTTCATGCCATGAGCACAACATGGGGCGTTGTGTGAATGCATCGGGTGGGGAGATCGTCAGTGGGGGGTACAACGGCGCGCCGTTCGCGTGTCGAATCGGGGCGTGCATCACACAGCAGGCACCGAAGAGGCCGCGCCTCGTACGCCGAGGCGCAGAGCGGGGTGGTCCATGAGACCGTCGTCCTCGTTCCAGCACGCAACGAGGAGGTTGGGGTCCTCACGTCGCTGGAGTCCCTGGCCGCGCAGACGCGACGGCCCGACCTCATCATCGTGGTGGTCAACAACTCGACCGACCGCACCGAGGAATACGCGCGGCAGTTCGCCAACGACGAGCGCACGCCGCTGACGGTCGTCCTGAACTTCGCCGACAACCCCCACAAGAAGGCGGGCGCCCTCAACCTCGGCCTCCGCTGGCTCAGGGAGGCCGTCGGCGGGCGGCTGAACAACAGGGTGCGGCACGTCCTCGTCATGGACGCCGACACCGAACTGCACCCGAGGTTCATCGAGCGAGCCTGCAACGTCATCGCGTCCGACCCGGAACTCGGAGGCGTCAGTGCTGCCTGCTTCGGCCGCACCGACCTGTGGCGCAGCCCCTGGCAGCGCTTCCTGCTCGGCATGCAGATCATCGAGTACGGCCGAGCCGCCAACGCGCGTTATCGCCAGGACGTCCACACCATGTCGGGAGCCGGTTCCTTCTACCGGGCCGAGGCCCTCCAGGGGCTGATCGACTGGCGGGGCGAGGTCTTCTGGGAGGACCACAGGAACCTGGTCGAGGACTACGAGACCACGCTGGCCCTCAAGGAGTCCGGGTGGAAGGTGACGGCCAACCAACTCTGCATCGCCTACACCGACCTCATGCCCACACTGCGCGAGCTGATCCAGCAGCGCGAACGGTGGAGCCGCGGGACCGTGGACACCCTGAGGCGCCGTGGCTGGACGAAGTTCACCTGGCACTCCATCACCACCATGGTCATGGGGGTCATCGGCTTCGCCTACATCCTGGGATGGGGTTCCAAGCAACTCGTACTGCTCGCAGCGTACGGCTTCTACCACCAACCGCTCCTCTGGGCGCTTTTCGCCTTCTGGATCATTTATCCCGCACTCCGGGTACGGAACCTCGGCTGGAAGGCGATGCTCGTCGAAGCCCTGCTGCTTCCCGAGCTCGTGTACACCGTGGTGCGGGCCTACTGGCTCATTTCGTCGATCGTGAAGTCCTACGTGACCCGCGTATCCGCGTGGAAGTAAGTCGTGGAACCAAATCAGGGAGAGAGATGAACACCCTCAGGGGCTTGGGGGCGTGCGCGGTGCTCGCGGGCATAGCCTACGCAGTGACCAAGGTGGCGACCCTCGATGAGATCGTGCTCGGTATCACCCTGACGGTCGTGGCCGTGTCCCTGGTCACGTACATGGCGTCCGTCAGGCGACGTCGCGCGGACCGTCGCGCGGCCAACGGAAGGGTGAGGTCCAGGGGCGTCACTTCCGGGTGACGGACCCCGGTGGGTGCCGTCCGCCATGCCGTTGGCAAGGCACTTCCGGCGGCTCCGTTCGGCAGCGAACCGCCCCACAGACTCACACCGCCAACATGTCCGCCACCCGATAACGGACGGTGTGCTCAGCAGTCCGGGGGCAGCCCACCACTCCGATACGCCCCTGTCGCCGAGACGGCCGAGGGTACGGTCCGCATCGGCGAAGCCCGGCCGCAGCGGGCCACCGCTCCCGTTCCGAGCTCCTCCGGTTGCAGTTCTGGTTGCATTCGCCTTCGTCCGGTGCGGTCAGCCGGCAGCGCTCGGACCTCCCGGGTCCGGTGGTGCGCCGGGCGCGCATCCGCGCCGCTCCCCCTGGCTCCCAACGCTTGGCACGATCCTGGCTGCCTTCGGCACCTCCCTACCGAGTCCGTTGCCACTCTCGTCGCGGTCACCACCGGGACCACCGCGGAGGCCCCGGAGTGATCCGGGGCCCCTTGCGTTTCAGGGCGCACAGCAGGATCGGCCCGGTGCGTGTGCGGGTTCGTGGATCACTGAAGGACGTTGAGGAAGTTGGTGGCGTCGTCGACGAAGTACACGGCGTCACAGTCCAAGTCCACCGCCAGGCCGAACAACGCACCCGCGCCAGGCGGGGAGCCGCTGTTGTCGAGTTGCCGGAAGGCCACTTGGCGGCCCCTGCGTGTGGTCTCGACGATGTTGCCATCACCACTGTTGACGGTCAGGATGTGGCCGTTGGGTGCGATGGCCAGGCCGAGGGGGCCGTTGAGCTTGCCGCCGCTACTGACGACCCGGCCGGTGCCGGCGCTGGATTTCCGGGTCAGCGCGCGCGGGATGACGGTGATGCGGTTCTTGACCGTGTCGGCGACGTAGAGCGAGCCGTCCTTGGCGAGGCCGACGCCGGTGGGGCCGATCACCAGGGCGGCGGGGTCGGTCATCTGGGCAAAACCCGAGCCGATCGTGGTGGTCCGCACCCGCTTCGGCGGCTGATTGCCATGGCGCCTGAGGGTGATGCGCAGGACGGTGCCCTGGTCCACCTCGTCGCCGCCGCCGGCCACCGTGCCGTTGAGCACGTTGGTGACGAACAGGTCGGTACGGTCGCCGCTGCTCGTGGCGGTCATGTCCCACGGTCCGTTGATGCCGCCTCCGGCGAGCGTCTCGCGGACCCTGCCGTGGCTGTCCAGCACCAGCAGGCAACCTGCCTGGGCGGTTTCGGAGGTGCCGTCGGCGGTCGGGAGGCTGCCGACCACCACCCACCCGCCGGGCAGGATGCTCAGGGCGGTGGTGAGCCCCACACCGCCGGGGCATGGGCCGGGCAGATGGTTCGGGTCGATCCGGGCGAACAGCTTGGCGGTGCCGCGCGGGCTGATCTGGACCAGGGTGGTACCCGTGCCCTGCTGGTTCTGGCTGTTGTTGAAGTTGCTGACCAGCACGTTGCCTCTGTGGAGTTTCCCGTGGTCGCGCGGGACCACGGCCGTGCCATAGGGGTTCTCGTCGCCGTTCTCAGGGACCGTGGAGGAGATCTCACGCACGGTGTGCAGGCGGCCGAGGAACGTCCCGTCGGCTGCGGCAGTACCTGCGGCAGCCGTTACTCCGATGGCCACGGCCGCCGCCAACGCGGACAGCCCTCGCACCATTGGTGACAGAAAGTTA
Source organism: Streptomyces sp. NPDC048411 (assembly GCF_040704695.1). Taxonomy (NCBI): domain Bacteria; kingdom Bacillati; phylum Actinomycetota; class Actinomycetes; order Kitasatosporales; family Streptomycetaceae; genus Streptomyces; species Streptomyces sp. NPDC048411. Next base: position 4,448 of record NZ_JBEZKL010000025.1, on the reverse strand, counting down.
GTTCTCATGAGCGTCACGTTAAATGTGATGATGAGATTCGGTGCACACGGACATGCGCTGTCCTCGGGGATTTCGCTCCATCGGTCGCTGAAGCCCGCACGTGTGCAGAATGCTTGCCCGCCTCCCTCGCTGTGGGCTGCCCGACCCTGCGGACCAGAAGGCCCCCGAGACGGACGTGTGGTCGCCTGGCGGTCCGGGCCTTCGTCTGCCCCCGTGCCTCGGGCATCGCTGTCGCCCCGGGATACGCGCGGTCAGGGGGCGGGAGCCAGAAGCCGTCGCAGGGTGGTCGGTGTGTGGCCGAGGTACTGGCGCATGGTCCGGGTGAGGTGGGCCTGGTCGGCGTAGCCGAGATCGGCGGCGAGGTTGCTGAGGCTGGTCTCGCCGGCCTCCAGGCGGTCGAGGGCGCGGCCGATGCGAACGCGGTGGCGGTAGCGAGTCACCGAGACGCCGAGTTGGCGCGGAAACGCCCGGCTCAAGCGGTACGGGGAGACACCGAGCGAATCGGCCAGCGCGAACAGCGTGTCCGCGGCCGGGTCTCCTTCGGCGATCGCCTCACGGGCAGCCGCCACGAGACTCCGATCGCGCTCGACTGACGCATTTCCGAGCGGAGTCGGTCCTGCGGCGGTGCGGCCGATCGCCGTCGACAGCAGGCCCAGCAGCTCCTCGGCGACCGCGTAGTCGGTGTCGTCCGAGCGGGCGGCAACGAGGAGACGCCGGTGAGCCAGGTCGAGCCTCGGGTCGGTGCAGAGCGTCTGCGCAGTCGGTCCCGCGCTGTCCCCGGCCAGAGAACGCCACAGCTGCGGCGTCACGCTGATCGATGTGCAGACGTCGCCCCCGGCGGGGTGAGCGAAGCTCTCCTCCTCGCCGGGAACGCCCACGTAGGCCAGGGTCGCGTCGATGTCGGCGGGAACGCCTGCGGCCATCCTGCGGAACCGCCCGCGGCGCACGAGCACCACCCGGTAGTCGGCACGTACCTCCGGCGCCGACCAGCGGGTGTGGTCGGCGCGGCAGGACACCGCGCTGATGCCGAAGTCGGGGCGCGTGGCGACAGGAACGGCGATGAGCACCCTGCGAACGCTACGCGCCGGGTCTGACATCCGCGCAAGGATGTTCAAGACCCGGGCGGGGCGGCCGGGCGAGGCTCCTCACCGAAGCCCGTTCGGCTTCCGGTCGTTCACGATTCTGGAGTCCTCTCATGCCCGTTCTCGAACAGCTCACCACCGTGGTCGTCGACTGCGCCGACCCGGTCTCGCTCGCCACCTTCTACCAGCAGGCCACCGGCTGGGAACTCACCTACAGCGACAAGGACTTCGCCTCCCTCAGCGCGGCCGGCACGGGGGCGGGACTGGCTTTCGTCCGCGTCGAGGGCTACCAGGCGCCGAAGTGGCCCGAGGGGAGCAAGCACCTGCACCTCGACTTCACCACCCCCCACCCGGCCCGCGCGGTCGAGGAACTGCTCGCCCTCGGGGCCACCCGGCCCGCCTTCCAGCCGGGCGACGGCCAGTGGGTCGTCCTGCTCGACCCGGAGGGCCACCCCTTCTGCCTGATCCCGGCCACGACCGACTGACAGGAACGGAGCACAGCACATGGCAACCATCAACCGCGAGGCCCTGATCGAGGCCGGCCCCGAAGAGGTCTGGGCGGCGATCCGCGACTGGGGCGAGGTCCATCACAGGCTCGCCCCCGGCTTCGTCGCCGACACCCGCGTCGAGGGCGACGTCCGGGTGGTCACTTTCGCGGACCGCACGGTGGCGCACGAGCTCATCGCCTCGCTCGACGACGACGCCCGGCGCATCGCCTACGCGGTGGTCGGCGGATCCCTGGACGTCGTCCACCACCACGCCTCCATGCAGGTATTCACTGAGGCCGGCGGTCGGAGCCGCTTCGTCTGGATCATCGACGTCCAGCCGCACGGCCTGGCGGGGCCCATCGCCGCGATGGTCGACGAGGGGATCCGGGTGATCCGGCGGACCCTCGAGGCCGCGGCCGCCCCCGTTCCCTGATGCCTGCGCGGCCTTACGCGTACACAGCCGGAGGATGTCCCGACAGGCGGGCGAGTCGTACCGGGCACGGGCATCGGCCGGAGCGGGAAGCCGATCGGCATCATGCCGCCGGGCCTGCCCCGGCCCGGCATTACCCGGAAGGTAATCGATACTCCGCGCGCCGGCTGGAACGGTGGTCTCACCCGGGCGGGGCGCGCTCCGCACCCAGGCCGGGCCGGGCCTCAGCGGGCAACAGGGATCAAGAATGGGGTATCACCATGGTGGCAATACAGCGGGCACGGCGCGCGAAGAAGACGCTACTGGGGCAGACCGGATTGCTCGCAGCGACAATGGCCGCCGGGTTGTCCTTCGGCGCGGTGGCGGCCGGCCCGTCCGTGTCCGCCGCCGCGACCTCCACGGCGGCCGCAGCCGTCCCGGAGGACAGCGGATGCGCGGGGGTCCGGGAGAAGGTCGAGAGACTGGAGGGCCGGATCACCCCGAACGCGTGCGCGTTCCTCAAGCGGCAGATCACCTTCGGTGAGACGCCGACCGGCACGCCGCCGGCGCTGGGCGATCTCAACCACCCGAGAGTCAAGGCCTATCTGGACATCTTCGACGGGGAGGCGACCCTCTGGGAGGCGGGCGGCGACCCGCAGCGCGGACACACGGCGATCGGCAACTCCATCACCCGCACACTCCAGTTCGCCCCTGACCTGCGGTACCGGGGCACCTCCGTGGTGGCCGACGGCGCGGTGATGATGTTCGGCCAGCAGAACGAGGTCACGATCAAGGGGCACAAGGTGACCTTCCCCCAGATCGCCCGGAACGTGCTCTCCGACGACGGCAAGACGATTCAGGCGCGGCGCTACTACGACCGCTACGAGATGTTCAAGCCGATCGCCCCCGAACTGCGGCCCCTCTTCGAGGGGATCGCCGACGCGGATCCCGCGACCCGCGAAGGGGCCGGCGGTGCACCCGAGCGGTTCCGGGCCGACGAGATCACGGCCCGGTTGGCGGCATGGAACAGCGGGGACGTCTCCGCGCTGGCCGGCCGGATGAGGAACGCCCGGCTGACCGCCCCGGGGCTGGACCGGCCACTGGGTACGAACGCGGGCAAGACCGCGTACCTCAAGAGGTTCTTCGATCACGCCGACGTCCAGCTGAAGGCGGGCCAGGTCGCGTTCGGTGAAACCACGACCTACGTCGAGTGGCACGGCAAGGTAACCAGCGAGAAGGGGGCTGACGTCCCCTTCGGGATCGTCGAGCGGTTCGGCCCCGGGGGTGAGTGGGAGCTCTCCTTCGACACGCTGCCGCTGATCGCCGACAAGGACCAAATCGGGACGCTCCTCCAGCGGCTCACCCAGCCCTGAACCTTCCGCCTCGGCACGGCTGTGGAAGGCACAGTCCGCAACCTGATCCGAGGTCAGCGGTTGGTACTCGACCGCCACCTGCCCCGCCACGGCGGCCGTCTGCCCCGGCACTGAGGTTCGGTAAGATCCGCAGGTCGTCGTACCGGGGAGGGTTCATGGCCGAGGACCACAGCGCCGAAGGCACCGACAACGGCGCGGAATACTCCGATGTCGTCGTGGACGAACAGACTGCGGTCCATCTGGTGTACCGGCCCCAGCCTGCCGACACACTGGTCGGCCTGCGGGTCCGCAATCGGATCAAGCGGATCGGGCTGCTGCTGCGGGGCGTGTTCCTCACACTGTGGGTAGGGCAGTGGCTGCTCTCCGCCGTGGGCCGTGGGAGTGTCGACGTGGTCTCAACCGTTCTGGTCGTGTTCGTCATCCTGGTGGTGTGGGGGTACCCGCGGCTACAGGCCACCAGCGTTCAACGGCTCATCGGATGGCAGGGCGAGTACCGCGTCAGCGTGTCTCCGGCCGGGATCACCTGCCGCAGCGACCACAGCACGTTGTTCCAGAAGTGGTCCGTCTTCCAGGGGTACCGGGAGACGGCCGGTCACTTCGTCCTGCTCAGCCGGGACCCCAACATCATGTACGTCGGTGTCCTGCCCAAGCGGGAGGTGCATGAGGCCGGGGACCTCGACCGGCTGCGGGCCATCCTGGACCAGCACACCACTCGCGTGTGACGCACCCTCGTCGACTCGGTGAGCGGCGTCAGCGGGGGCTCCGGTCTGGCGGTGTCCGACGACGGTGCCACCCTGTACGCGGCCGCGGAGAGCAGCCACAAAATCGTGGCCTCGACGCTGCCAGGCCCGCCCTCACCCGTTCAAGATCCCTCAGCCGAGACCTGCATCACCCGTCCACAACCTCCCAGGAAAGAACACCTAGTAGGGCTTTGTTAGGTCCTGTGGTGTGGTTCTGGTGTCGGTGCGGATTGGCCGCATATCGAGCAGGCGCCGGTCCAGGTGGCCAGGAGGGCCTGAAGGGTGCGGAGGACCGCGTAGAGGGTCAGGCCGGCGCAGGCGCTTTTGGGTCGAGCCTGAGCATGGTGCAGAACGCC